>JALQVJ010000295.1 GCA_023260355.1 Burkholderiaceae bacterium
GCGCATAGGCGCCATCGCGACAGCGGTAGGCATTGGTCGGGGCAATGCCGGGCAAAGCACTGCCGGCGGGACCACGCACCGCGCCAAAAGCGCTGTACTCGGGAAGCAAACTCTCCATGCAGTTGAACACCGCCTCGTACAAGGCCACATCAATCACCTGCCCTTGGCCGCTGCGTTGGCGCTCTTGCAAGGCCATCAAAATGCCAATCACCCCATGCAGCGAGGCCAGGGTGTCGCCAATGCTCACCCCCACGCGCACGGGCACGCGGCCTGGTTCTGCTGTGAGGTGGCGCAAACCACTCATGGCCTCGGCCACCACACCAAAGCCCGGCTTGTCTCGGTATGGCCCGGTCTGGCCATAGCCGCTGATGCGCAACATCACCAGCTTGGGGTTGATCGCGTGTAGGTCGTCGGGCCCCAGACCCCAGCCCTCCATCGCTCCGGGGCGAAAGTTCTCGATCAGCACGTCGGCATCGGCCACCAGTTTTCGCACGATGTCTTGGCCCGCCGATTGGCGCAAATCCAAAGCCACTGATTGTTTGTTGCGCGACTGCACCTGCCACCAAATCGAGGTGTCACCTTTCATCAAGCGCCACCGTCGCAGCGGATCACCGGCGCCAGGGGATTCGATCTTGACGACCTCAGCACCAAAATCAGCGAGGGTTTTGGCGGCAAATGGGCCAGCGATCAACTGACCCAATTCGATGACTTTGATGCCCTGCAATGGGCCTGCGGTAGGTTCACTCACAGCCGCTCCGTTTGTCCAGCTTTGGGTTGCCACACCATCAAGCGGCGTTCCACCACGCCGACGACAGCGTCCAAAAACAAAGCGAATGCAGTCAGCACCAAGATCCCGGCAAAGACGGTGTTGACGTCAAACTGCCCTTCAGCCTGCAAAATCAAGTAGCCCACACCGGCTGCAGAGCCCAAGTACTCGCCCACCACCGCGCCCACAAAAGCCAAACCAACGCTGGTGTGCAAACTTGAAAACACCCAACTGGTTGCACTTGGCAGGTAAACGCTGCGCAACAACTGGCGTGGTTTGGCGCCTAACATTTTGGCGTTGGCCAAGAGCGTCGGGCTCACCTCACGCACACCCTGATACACGTTGAAGAAAACAATGAAAAACACCAGCGTGACGCCCAAGGCGACTTTCGACCACACACCCAGGCCAAACCACACCGCAAAAATAGGCGCCAAAATCACGCGAGGCATTGAGTTGGCTGCCTTGATGTAAGGGTCTAACAACGCCGAAGCAGTGTCACTCAGCGCCATCCACAAGCCCATGCCCAAGCCGAAAACCGTGCCGATGGCAAAGGCCATCATCGTCTCGAACAAGGTGATGCCCAAGTGGCTGTATATCTCGCCGCCCAAAAACCAGTCGGCAATGATGCCCATCACTTCGAATGGACGACCGAAGAAGAAAGCCGCTTGGTTTGCATTGTCGAAATAGATCGGTGGCAACCACTCTGGATGGGTGAGCACCTCCCACAAGATGATCAGCACAGCCAAAATGCCCAATTGGCCGGCGCGCAAGCGCCACCCGTTCAACGGCTTGCTCATGCTTTCACCTCCATTTGACGGGCATAACCCTTGAGCACCTCATCGCGCAAGACCGCCCAAATGTCCTCGTGCAACTGCACAAAACGCGGGTGGGTTCGCACCTCAGCCACGTTGCGGGGGCGGTCCAAATCGATCGCAAACTCTCCGATTGGCTTTGTCCCCGGCCCAGCAGACAAGACCACCACGCGATCAGACATGGCGATGGCTTCGTCCAAATCGTGGGTGATGAAGAGCACGGCTTTGCGCTTGGCCTGCCAAAGCGACAAGACCTCGTCCTCCATCAACTGCCGAGTTTGGATGTCCAGAGCTGAAAAAGGCTCGTCCATCAAAATGATGTCGGGATCAAGGATCAAGGTTTGTGCCAGTGCGGTGCGCTTGCGCATACCGCCAGACATTTGATGCGGGTAACGATCCTCAAACCCACCCAAGCCAACGCGCTTCATCCACTCGCGCCCCTGCTCCTCAGCCTCTTCGGTTGACAGTCCGCGAAACTCCAGTCCGACGGAGACATTGGACAAGGCGGTGCGCCAGGGCATCAGGGCGTCCGCTTGAAACATGTATCCGGCTCGCGAGTTGATGCCACGCAGTGCTTCTCCGAACACTTTGATCTCGCCAGACGAGGGCTGGAGCAAGCCTGCTGCGACGTTCAGCAACGTCGATTTACCGCAACCCGTGGGGCCCACGACAGACACAAATTCGCCCGGCTCAACAGTCAAAGTGGTGTTGGCCACAGCGGTGTATCGTTGGTGAGGGTTGTCGGCTGAACTGAAAACGCAAGTCACGTCTTCAAACGACAAAGCTGGTGCTGCAGACTCGCTCATTGCTCTCGGCCCTCGGATCAGCGTGCCAACGCTTTTTTGACGAAGTCGTTGGTGTAGGTGCGGCTCAAGTCAATCTGCACGTCCGCCATCTTGGCGTCGTAACTTTTCAGTGCCTTGAGTGCAGTCTCCGTACCGCTCGCTGAAATCATGCCATCGGGTGACATGGCTTCCTTGAGGCTATTGAACGTGGCCTTGTACAACGCTGGGTCGCCCAGGGTGTAGCTCTCCGGAACCGTTTTCAGCACCTCTTCAGCCGTGGCCTTCTGCAACCACTGCGCCGCTTTGACCATCGCGTTGGTCAATTTTTGAACCGTCTCAGGGTTTTCTTTGATGAAGCTTTCTGGCGCATAGAGACTGCCAGCGGGCATGTCACCACCAAACACCTTGCGGGTCGCCTCCATCTTGCGTGTGTCGACAACAACGGTGATGGCCTTGTCGCGCTCGAGCGTCGAGATCACGGGGTCAAGGTTAGAGATCGCATCGATCTGGCCAGTGCTCATGGCTGCAATCGCGCCAGAACCTGCGCCAACGCCAATGAAGGAGACGTCCTTGGGGTTCACTCCCTCAGCATCCAAGACAAAGCTGGCCACCATGTTGGTCGATGAACCGGGCGCGGTCACGCCGATTTTTTTGCCTTTCAAATCAGCGAACGACTTGAAGTTCGGCAAAGTCTTGTTCGATACGGCGAGCACAATTTGAGGGGCTCGCGCCTGCTGCACGAACGCGGTGAAGTATTGCTTTTTCGCCTGAAGCTTGATCGTGTGCTCATATGCACCTGACACCACATCGGCCGAACCACCCACGACGGCTTGGAGCGCCTTTGAGCCACCGGCGAAATCGACCACATCCACTTGGATACCCTCTTCTTTGAAGTATCCCTTTTGCTCTGCGATCGTTAAGGGAAGGTAGTAAAACAGCGCTTTGCCACCCACAGCGATGGTGACTTTGTCTTTGGCTGCGTGAGCCAAGCCGCCTGTACTCAGGGCCAATGCAGCGGCCACAGCCATTGCTGCGCGGCGATTGATGGTGAATTTCATGGTCTTGCTCCTCTTTTCTTTTGTTGGAAACGCGGCGCCCATGGATCAAGCGCACAACGCGATCGAACTATAGATAAGAGGGAATCAAACCGCCAATCCCAACCAGTCGTGTGCGCGACGCTTTCGCGCACAGGACCTGGCAAGACATCAACGCAGGTGCCAGCGATTGGTGCCCGCGATCACGCCGCAGGTGCGCGATAGAACTCTGGAAATATCGCGTTGTCCAAAGGGTGCTGGCCGGGCGGCACGCGGACCTCTGCGGGGTTCACGCTGGGATCTGTGCCTGGGCGTGGGTCCCAAATGGCGTCGTCCCCCAACCAACGCGTGGAGATCGCGAAGCGGTCTTGGGTCGCCGATTGATTCCCAGGTGCGCCGTGCAGCGTCCACGCCGAGAACACCACAGCGTCGCCCGGCTCCATGTCATCGAAGCCGACGATGTCATAGGCCGAACGGTCGGCTTCGATGTCGGGGCAAGGAATACCCTCGCCCTTGCCGGTCCAGCTGTTGACTTTTGCGCCAGACGAGCCAAAGGCCTCAGGCAGATAGAACTGCTCCGTTTGGTGTGAACCCCGAACGAACTCTGGCGCGCTGCCGTTGACCGAGACTGGTGTCAGGGCCAACCAAATCGATGCAATTTGTTTGCCCCGAAACGGCCAATACGGCACGTCTTGGTGCCACGGCGTTGGGGTTGAGGTGTTGACCTTCTTGACCAGCAAGTGGTCGAAATAAAACCGTGCTGTGCAGCTTTGCATGGCCTGAGCTGCGATGCGAGCACACCCCGAGTCACGGATGAACTGATAGATCAAATCGTTGTTGCGCCAAAGGTAGCGGTCCGTGAACAAGCGATTTTCCTGCGCGCCAGGACGGGCGTCATTGGCCAGCTTGCTGGGGTTGGACAGCTGTTGCTTGCCAAACGCCAGCAGCTTGTCGACCCACACTGGGTCAACTGCGTTTTTAACCAAGACCACGCCATCCTCGCGGTAGCGCTGCAATTCCTCGGGGGTGAGTTCACGTTGATGCATGGGGGGCACTCCAAAAAACAGAGCCGTTGGGTTCGAGATTTATAGCTGAAGTGCAGCGTTCCTCAAAGGCATGGGAGTCACGCGCGCGCGACCAAAGCCATCCCCAGAGTGTGCACACGCGACCCTCGTGCAAGAGGCCTTTCACCGCATGCCGCCAGTGGGTCTGAGCTAAAGGGCAGGCGTATGCCGTGCCCAACAACGTGTTCATGTTGGATTCATGCGTGATGTGGACAATCGTGCCATTGCCTCAGGAGATCCTTTTATGACATCGATTCACGCTCAATACCTCAACTCACGCACCGCCCTGTGGACAGCGTTGGCCGCTGCCGCCCTGCTCACGGCCTGCGGCGGTGGCTCCAGCCCAACCTCAAACACATCACTGTCAACCAACGTACCCACCGCAGGTCTCATCAGCGGCGTCGGCTCAATTGTGCTGAATGGCATTCGCTACGAGACCATTGGCGCCACGGTCGTGGACGCCGACGACGGCACGGCTTTCACGTCCGCATTGAGCATTGGTATGACGGTGTCAGCCCTCGACGCGAATATCAACACGTCCGCCAACACGGGGACGGCGGCCACGTTCGAAGTCCAGCACGGCATCAGTGGTGTCACCGGCAATTTTGACGCCACTGCGAACACGCTCACGGTGGCTGGCTTGCCAGTGATTGTCGATGCGTCGACGGTCGTGGTCTCCGCCGCAGGCCTGATCCAGCCGCTCTCGGCCATCAGCAACGGCCTGAGCGTCGAGACGTATGGCATACCGCAAGCAGATGGCACGTTCAAGGCCACACGCATCGAGATCGAGGCCAGTCCCTCGGCAATTCGCCTGGTTGGTGCCGTGTCCAACCTGGATACCATCAACCAAACGTTCACGCTTGGCACCGCCGGCGCCCTCGTCACCGTGAGCTACAGCAACGCCACTGCGCCCGCCGGGCTGGTCAATGGCGCCGTGGTTTCTGCCCACGTGAACACGGCTAGCACGGCCTCGCCCTACTCGGCGACCGCGCTGTACCTGCGTGCAGGCGATGCAACGGTATTTGAGTCGTACGAGCAGCATTACGCTGGCACCTCTCGCGTGCACGAAGAGGCGAATGAGCTGTACGGCATGGTCTCCAACAAAACCGCCACAGCCTCGGGCTGTACATTGCAAGTGCAAGGGATTCCCACCACTTTGGCGAGCACAACACTGTGCGCCGCTGTCACCGATGGCGATTACGTCGAGGTCAAGGGTCGCTTTGCCGACGGCGCGTTGGCTGGCTATCGCGTCGAGTTCAAAACCGCTGGATCAGACCGCGATCTCTCGGGCGTCGGCTACCAAGACGATGGCGACGACCACGACAACGATGGCGTCAGATATCGCCGCCAGTACCACTCATCAAGTTCTGGCGAGTACCACTCTGATGACAACGCGAGCAGCTATGAGATTTATGGCACGCTGAGCTGCACCAGCGGTCCGTGCACCCTCACCACCCGAACTGGCACGCTTTTGAATCTGGACTTGACCACGGCCTACTGGGAGCATGGTCAGGTCAGCAGCGGTTGGGTCGAAGTGAAAGGCTATGCGACTTCAGCGAGCGATTTCAAAGTCACCAAAATCGAGAGCAAGGACCACTGAGCCTGCGGCCTGAGCGGCCACGCCCCGCGCACGCGCTGAGCGCCCGCGCCATGAACAGCCACACAAGGGTGGCTGATTTTTTTGTCGTTAGCGTGGTGGCCCGCTGGACACGACCGAATCAGCCGGTACAACAGCGGCAAGCGCTGCCGCCTCGGCCTTGAGGAGG
>JALQVJ010000414.1 GCA_023260355.1 Burkholderiaceae bacterium
CAACAGCCAGATCGCCCATGTGGTGTGGCACCTCGTGTGCAGCCACCGCCATCGCAGCCAACACGCCCAGATGCCAGTCCACCAAAAAAGCAGACGCGATCAAGATGCCATCGCCAAACGCGTGGATGCTGTCGCCGAAGAGCACGACCCAGCCGCCCGATTTCAGATCACCGTGGCTATGCCCGTGATGGTGGGCATGCGCGTGTTGGGCTCGGTGCTCGTGGGCATGCCCATGATCGTGCGGCCCGTGTGCATGCACATCGCTGTGCTCATGGCCGTGGTGATAAAGCTCTGCCTTGTCCAACACAAAGAAAAACACCAGCCCAGCCAACAGCCAGGCCAGGAGCGTGTGCGCCTCGCCACCCGCCTCGAGCGCCTCCGGCAACAGGTGCAAAAACGCCGTTGCCAGCAACGCGCCCGCCGCAAAGCTCAGCATGCCTTGCGTGTAACGCTGCATGATGCCGCCAGCGAGCAATGCTGCAAGCCACACACTGCCCACGCCTGCTGCAATCGTGGCCACCAAAATCCAAACCAAGGTCATGATGCGGTGCCCTCGAGCGACTCAACAAGGCGCATCACACTCATGCGGCACCGTGCGTTTTGAACCAAGCCAAGCATCGCTGCCAGCCATCTTGGGCCGCTTCCTTGCGATAGCTGGGACGGTAATCGGCATGGAACGCGTGAGGGGCATCGGGGTAAACGACAAACGCCGAGGCGGCGGCCGCTTTGTTGCCCTTCTTGCCAGCATCACCCAACAACGCTTTCATGCGCTCAACGCTCTCGAGGCTGATCCCACGGTCCGCCCCGCCGTACAAACCGAGCACCGGCGCTTGGATTTTGTCCGCGACCTGAACGGGATGTTGCGGCGTGAACGGCGTGGGCTCGCCCTCGAGGCGGCCATACCAAGCCACAGCTGCCTTGACCAAAGGCTGACTGGCTGCGTACATCCAAACTTGCCGACCACCCCAACAAAAACCGGTGATCCCCAAACGCGAAACATCACCGCCGTTTTGCTTTGCCCACGCCACACAGGCGTCCAAATCGCGACGCACTTGCTCATCAGGCGTCTTGGAGATGACCTCGCGGATCAAGTCGGCGATTTGCGCATAGCCCATCGGATCGCCCTGGCGGATGAAGAGCTCTGGCGCCATGGCCAAGTAACCCTCGCGAGCGAAACGCCGCGCGATATCGCAGATGTGCTCGTGCGCGCCAAAGATCTCAGATATCACCAAGACCACTGGCATACCCGTGGTCTTGCCCTCTGGCTTGGCAACATAAACTGGTACGTCTTCCCCGTCGACCTTGATCTGAATTTCTTTGGCGTCCAGACCGGCTATCGGCGTGCTGATCGTGTTGGCTGACACCGGCAACACCGCGGCTGCAAAACCAACACCCAAGGCCCCGCGCAAGACGTCACGGCGGCTGGCACCTGCGTGCGCCTTGGCGTCCACATCCACCAAAGATTCAATGTCGTCAACCCAGTTTTTGTTGGTCATTTTTGATCCTTATGTCATCAGGTCAGTGAATATTTGCGTCCATCCGATGGACCACGAGCATCGTGCCACAAGCCATGGTTCGTGTTCAACGCAGCCATACATGGGCCGACAATCAGTGGGCCTGTTCCCAATTGCTGCCCACCCCAACCTCGGCCAGCAGTGGAACGGCGAGCTCTGCCACACCCGCCATCAACTCTGGGACGCGCGCCTTGAGCCAGTCGGCCTGCGACTCGGGCAATTCAAACACCAGTTCGTCGTGGACCTGCATGATCATCTTGACGCCATTGTTTTGCTGGTCCAACTCCTGCTGCACGGCAATCATGGCCATCTTGATCAAGTCCGCTGCCGTGCCCTGCATGGGCGCGTTGATGGCAGCACGTTCAGCACCCGCCCGCCGTGGGCCATTGGGTGAGTTGATCTCGCTCAAGTAGAGGCGCCGACCGAAGACGGTCTGCACATAGCCTTGTGCCTTGGCAATGGCCTTGGTCTGCTCCATGTAAGCGCGAACACCTGGGTACCTCGTGAAGTAGCGCTCGATGTAGTTCTTGGCGGCGGTGTTATCGATGCCCAACGATTTCGCCAAGCCAAACGCGCTCATGCCGTAAATCAAGCCAAAGTTGATGGTCTTGGCATAGCGGCGCTGCTCTGATGACACCTCATCCACGCCAATGCCAAACACCTCGGCGGCCGTCGCACGGTGCACGTCCAGCCCCTGCTGAAAGGCAGCAATCAACGCCTCATCACCGCTCAGGTGCGCCATGATGCGCAGCTCAATTTGCGAGTAGTCAGCAGATGCAATCAAGCGGCCGGCAGGCGCGACGAACGCCTCGCGGATGCGGCGGCCTTCGGCGGTTCGAATCGGAATGTTCTGCAGATTCGGGTCATTGCTAGAGAGGCGCCCCGTGACCGCCACGGCCTGCGAATACGAGGTGTGGACTCGCCCGTCTTTCGGGTCGGCCAAAGCCGCCAGCTTGTCGGTGTAGGTGCTCTTGAGCTTGGCGAGGCTTCGGTGCTCGAGAATCTTGGCGGGCAAAGGGTAGTCCTCGGCGAGGCGCTCCAGCACCTCTTCGTCCGTGCTCGGTGCTCCCTTGGCCGTCTTTTTGAGTACCGGCAGCCCCAGCTTTTCGAAAAAGATTTCACCGATTTGCTTGGGTGAAGCCAAGTTGAAAGCCTGCCCCGCAATATCGTGCGCCTGCGCCTCGAGGGCCACAATTCGGCCACCCAACTCGTGGCTTTGCTGCGCGAGTGCGGTTGCATCAATCAGCACGCCATTGCGCTCGATATGGCACAACACATCGCTGGCTTGCATCTCCAACGCGTAAATGCGCTGCAAACCGGCATCCGCTTGAATCCGAGGCCACAGAACACCGTGCACATCGAGGCACTGGTCTGCGTCTTCACAGGCGTATTGGGTCACGCGCTCGATATCCACTTGCGCAATCGAGATCTGATTGGCGCCTTTGCCGCACAAGTCTTCGTATGACAAACCCGTGCGCCCGACGTGGCGCAGTGCGAGACTCTCCAAGCCATGGGGCCGATGACACTCCAGCACATAGCTTTGCAGCATCGTGTCGTGGGCATAGCCCTTCACCTGGATGCCATAGTTGGCCAACACGTGCTGGTCGTACTTGACGTTTTGACCGAGCTTGAGCGCGCTCGCGTCTTCAAGCCACGGCTTCAAACGCGCCAAAACCTGCTCGAGCGGCAGCTGTTCGGGCGCCCCTGGGTAATCGTGGCCGAGCGGCACGTAGGCGGCCGCACCCGGCTGCACGCTGAGGCTGATGCCCACCAGTTGCGCCTGCATGGCATTCAAACTGGTGGTCTCGGTGTCGATGGCGGTCAAGGCACTGGACTGGATCTTGCCTAACCACTCGTCAAATTGCACCCACGTTGTGATGCAGGTGTAGGCCAATTCCCCCTGCACGGCTGAGGCGGCGGGTGCACCGCCAAACAAGTCGTCGGTTTGTGGCGCCGCTGGACTGCTGGCGGGCAAGGCGGAACTCGGGTTGGGTCGCTTGCTCGTCAAGCTCTTGAAGCCGTAGCGGTCATAAAAAGACAGCAGCTCCGCTTCAAGTGGTGGGCGCATGCGAAGCCCGTCGAGCTGCGGCCACTGCGCAATCTCGCCACTCAACTCACAATCTGTTTTGATGGTCACCAAAGCCTTCGACAGTGGCAAACGCGGGATCGCCTCGCGCAAGTTTTCGCCCGCTTTGCCTTTGACTTGATCCGCGGCCGCAATCAATTGGTCTAAAGAGCCAAACTCGCTCAGCCACTTGGCGGCGGTCTTGGGGCCGACTTTGTCAACACCGGGGACGTTGTCTACGGCATCGCCCACCAGCGTTTGAAAGTCGATCATCAGCTCCGGCGGCACGCCAAACTCCTCTGTGACGCCCGATCGGTCGCGGCGCTTGCCGTTCATCGTGTCCATCACCATGATGTGGTCAGTCACCAATTGGCTCAGGTCTTTGTCACCGCTGGAAATCACCACGCGATAGCCTGCGGCCTCACCTGCCCGGGCCAGGGTTCCGATCACATCGTCGGCCTCCACGCCAGGCACGGCCAAGACGGGCCAGCCGAGCAAGTCCACGACCTCATGGATAGGCTCGATCTGGGCACGCAAATCGTCGGGCATCGGCGAGCGATTGGCCTTGTAGTCGGCGTACATTTCGTCACGAAAAGTTGGGCCCGACGCGTCGAAAATGCACGCGCCAAGCGCTGCGTCTGGCCAATCTTTGGAGAGCGCCTGCATCATGTTGATCATGCCGCGCACGGCGCCAGTCGGAGCGCTGGATGGGTCGTTGCGATCAACGCGCAAGTCCGGCATCGCGTGAAAGGCACGGTACAAGTAGCTCGATCCGTCGACCAGTACCATCAGGGGTTTGTTATCACTCATCCCGTTATTGTCCGTCAGTTTGCAAGCCTACAATCCAGCTTGTTATTCTTGCGCTTGGTCCACCCTCCTCTACACCGTTCCCATGGCCGTTTTCACCGAAGTCACCCCCGCCGATGCCCAATCGCTGCTCGACACATTGCACTTGGGTGAGTTGGTGGAACTGCGCGGCATCCAAGGCGGCATTGAAAACACCAACTATTTTCTGACCAGCAGCCAAGACGGCGTCCATCACGAGTGGGTGCTGACCCTGTTTGAGCGGCTCACACAAGAGCAACTGCCCTTCTATTTGGACCTGATGCACCACCTGGCCGCGGCTGGCGTTCCTGTGCCGGACCCTGTGGCAGATCCCCACGGGCGCCACCTGCTGAGCCTGTGCGACAAACCAGCAGCACTGGTCAACAAGCTGAGCGGCAGCAGCCAGCTCAGCCCCAGCCCCGTGCATTGCAGCCAAGTGGGGCGCACCCTTGCCCAGATGCATTTGGTCGCCAAGGAATACGCGGGCACGCAGCCCAATTTGCGCGGCCTGGCTTGGTGGCAAGCAGTGGTGCCGGACGTGTTGGCCCACATTGGTGGCGCCCAAGCCGAGCTGCTCACCGCTGAGCTGGCCTACCAGACGCACATCCACCAATCAAGCGCCTATGCCGCTTTGCCACGAGGCCCCGTCCACGCTGACTTGTTCAGAGACAACGTGATGTTCGATGGCACCACGCTGACCGGTGTGTTCGACTTCTATTTCGCTGGCGTCGATACCTGGCTGTTCGACTTGGCCGTGTGCATCAACGACTGGTGTGCCGACCTTGAGTCAGGCAAACTGGCGATGGATCGGCTCGAGGCCTTGCTCAAAGCCTACGAGTCCATCCGACCACTGACCTCGGCGGAGCGCGAGCTGTTCAACCCGATGCTCCGGTCTGCCGCGATGCGTTTTTGGACATCACGCCTCTGGGACTTTCACTTGCCACGCGAAGCAAGCATGCTGCAGCCGCATGACCCCAAGCGCTTTGAAAACGTGTTGCGCGAGCGCATTCACGCCCCCTTCACGTTTGACCTCCTCACGACCACGGCATGAAACTGAACCTTGTTCCCGCAACCCAAGGCACGGCCTGGGTCAAATCCGGTATCCGCGTTTTTGTCAGGCAGCCGCTGGCTTTGGGAGGCTTGTTCTTTTTGTTCGTCGGCATGATGTCGGTGCTGGGCATCGTGCCCATCCTCGGCACTCTGGCTTCTTTGGTTCTCCTGCCCTCGATCACCCTCGGCCTGCTCCAAGCCACCCGCATGGTCGAGGCCGGCCGCTTCCCCATGCCGCTCACCTTGGTCACTGCGTTGATTGAGTCTGCGGACAAGAGGCGGCAAATGATCAAGCTCGGCGCTTACTACGCCTTGGCATTTTTGATTTGCCTCGGGATCACCATGCTGATTGATGGCGGTTTGTTCGCCAAGTTCTACCTCACTGGAGAGGGTGGCGACGTGGAGACACTGCAAAACGCGGACCTGCAAATGGCGGCCGTTGTCGGCACGCTCCTCTACATCCCAATGGCGCTGTTGTTTTGGCACGCGCCCGCGCTGGTGTTCTGGCATGGCATTGCGCCCGGCAAAGCGATGTTTTTCAGTCTGACCGCCTGCTGGCGCAACAAAGCGGCCGTGCTGGTCTACTTCTTGACGTGGGGTGGCGTGTTCATCGCCTGCGCAGTGGTCGTATCGATACTGGGTTCATTGCTGGGGCCAGCCTTTATCCAAGTGATCTACATGCCACTGGTTTTGGTCTTGGCCGCCATGGTCACTGTGTCCGTGTACTTCAGCGTGCGCGACTCATTTGCCGACCCATTGCCCGATCTGCCTCCCCTGCCTCCGCGCTGATACCCCAGGTTTTGGCACCCCAACGCTGCCCCCTCAAGGGTGGGCGGCAGCTGGCCCAACTCAGTGCGTTGATGGTGCTTCCGCAGGCGCCAAGATAACTTGGCGCTTGATGCTCCACAACAGCGCGGTGCTCACCACCCAAAAAACGGTGGGCGCGCCGTAAACCAAATTCGCGCTGGTCAACCCTTCGACGCCGTACACCCACCAGACCGCGCCCAAAGACAGGCTGACCTCAGGCGCGCGAGCAAAGCCCTTCACCACCGTGATCCACAAGCTCCAAGCCAAGGCAGCCACCGCGAACACGGTCCACACGATACCGCCCTCAACCAACATCTCCACCCACATCGAGTGAAAGTGTCGGTGATTAAAGAGGCTGGGGTCACCGTTGAACACCACCGCATACTCACCCAACAAATAGGGGCGCACGCCAGAGCCATATCCCCACCAAGGGCTATCCAGGAACGCCTTCCAAGCGCGGCCGTACATCTCGAGCCGGGTATCCGCCGAACCCAGCGGATTGGCGGTCATCTCGGTCGCGGCGAAGAAGCTTTGTGCCTGATGCACAGCAAGCGAAAACTTGGGCACGAACGCGAACAAGCCCCAAACGGTCACCGCACCGAAAGCCAGCGCGATCAGCAACACCTTGGCCCCGCCAATGCCCCGACCCCAACGCCAGTAGGCCACGCCAGCCAACGCCGCCAGGGCGGCCAACAGCTCAATGCGCCGGTTCATCCAAACGATCAGCCACATGCCCACCAACCAGGCCGCACCTTGAACGATTCGGCTGAATGGCGGTGCATCCAGCCTTGTCGCGGCAAGCAACGCCCACACCACCAGCACCGCGATCATTTGGGAATAGACCCCTGAGTTGAGATGAAAGCGCCCCAAATACATGGGGTTTGGAATCCCCCATCCCTGAAGGCTTGCGCAGGCCCAGGCACCCACCACAAGCAGCAAAGCGGCGCCCACGCGATCCACCACCATCAGGCTCACCGAGCGGTGACTCATGGCGTAAAACACCAGCAGCAGCAACAGCAGCAGAAGAAGTCAGGTGGGGTGGTGGATATCACCGCCGGCGATGATGTTGTTGTCGGTAGCGACGCTGGGGAGGGCAGCGCGGAGGAGGCGGAAGAGGAGGACGGCGAGGAGG
>JALQVJ010000318.1 GCA_023260355.1 Burkholderiaceae bacterium
TAACTGCCTGCCCGAAGAAATCTATGCAGCAACGATTGCCAAGCTGCTCAAGGGCGTGCGGCACATCGCGGTCGGCATGCTGTCGCCGATCCCCGGCGCGGGGGCCCTATTGGCCAAAGCGACCAGTGAGGTCCCTGTGCGTGTATCGATATTGGGCAGTCACGAGCACAACCCGTGGACCAACGGTGGCAATGAACTGTTCGACGTCGCAGGACGCGGCGGCATTGGCGCATTCTTTCTGAGCGGGGGGCAGATTGATGGTCACGGCAACATCAATTTGGTCGGGGTCGGTGATTACCCAACCACCTCCGTGCGCTGGTCGGGGTCATTTGGCTCCGCCTACCTGTATTTTGTGGTGCCGCGGGTCATCCTCTTCAGGTGGGAACACTCGCGCCGCACGCTGGTTGAGCAAGTTGACTTCATCAGTGCGCCAGGTCGCTCTGAGCCAGGCGTGTACCGCCCAGGCGGGCCGGTGGCGCTCATGACCAATCTTTGCTTGTTTGCCTACCAAAAAGACGCTGCGCGTTTCAGGCTGGAGAGCATCCACCCCGGTCACACGCTAGAGGAAGTGCGGGACCAAACCGGATTTGATTTCGATGTCCCCGAGACGGTCCCAACCACCCCGTCACCCACCCCACACGAATTGGCGCTGTTGCGGGGGTCGGTGGCAGATCAGATGGTGGAGATGTATCCCAAATTCGCCGCAGAAGTCTTCGGTCGCCGCTGAAAGGCCGCGGTGGCCCCAAGCGCCCTGACAAGGGCGCATGACGCCCCTTCAGGGCGGGACGAGCGCGGCAAAAGGCGCCATCCAACCTAGCCCCTCTTGCGTCGATTTCAGGGGGACGTATTCGCACCCGACCCAACCCCGGTAACCCATGTCATCCAGGGCCTTGAGCCACCACGTGTAGTTGATTTCACCTGTACCCGGTTCATGCCGGCCTGGGGTATCGGCGATTTGGATGTGTCCGATCTTCGAGAGGTGATCGCGCACGGTTTGCGTCAATTCACCTTGCATGCGCTGCATGTGATACGCGTCGTATTGCAGCCAGACATTGCCCACGCCAGCGTCTGAAATCAGGCGCAATCCATCCGCCGCCGTGTTGAGAACAAAGCCCGGAATGTCTTTGTTGTTGATGGGCTCCACCAGCAACCGCACGCCCGCCTCGGCCATCAATGGAGCCGCCCACCGAACGTTGTCAACCAGCGTTCGATACGCTTGTTCGTGCGAGACGCCGGGTGCCAACACCCCCGCCAAGACGTTGAGTCTTTTGACACCCAGGGTTTTGGCGTATGCCAGCGCGACAGGCACGCCCTCTCGAAACGCGCTCACCCGCCCCGGGTCTGCTGCGATGCCGCGATCGCCTGCGCGCCAATCACCCGCTGGCACGTTGTGCAAAACCATCTGCACACCCGCCTGCTCGGCGGCTTGCGCGATCTCTTCTGCCTTGAAGTCATAGGGAAACTGAAACTCGACCGCCTGAAATCCCGCTCGCGCGGCTGCGCCGAAGCGCTCCAGAAAAGGCACTTCTGTGAACAACATGGACAGGTTGGCAGCGAATCGGGGCATAACGGCACTCTTCCTATGCAAGCGCAATGGTCTGGAATCACTTGATACACAATGGCGCGGTATCTGACTTTATTGGACAGTATCTCAAATGACAACACTGCTGATTCACAACGCCGATGCCATCGCAACAATGGACGATCTCGGACACGAGCTTCGCCACGCCAGTCTTCTGATCCGAGATGGCGTGATCGAAGCGGTTGCGCCCGCCGAAGAATTGGCGCATTGGCAAGCCAACGCCGATGAGGTGTTGCAGGCGGCTGGACACGTGGTGATCCCAGGCATGATCAACACCCACCACCACATGGTGCAAAGCCTGACACGCGCAGTGCCGTCGGTTCAAGACTCGGAGCTGTTTGGCTGGTTGCAGGGGCTCTACCCAATTTGGGCTGGCTTGACCCCAGAGATGGTGCACACCGCCACCCAAGTGGCGATGGCGGAATTGCTGCTCAGTGGCTGCACCACCAGCAGTGATCACCTCTACATTTACCCCAACGGCTGCCGATTGGATGACAGCATCCAAGCAGCTCAAGAGATTGGCATGCGATTCATGGCGACGCGAGGCTCCATGAGCGTCGGTGAAAGCGATGGCGGCTTGCCACCAGACCGCGTCGTCGAAAAAGAAGCCGACATCTTGAAGGACAGCCAGCGCCTGATCGAGACCTATCACGATGCGTCAGAGGGCGCAATGATCCAGGTGGCTTTGGCCCCCTGCTCGCCGTTCTCCGTGAGCCAAGACCTGATGCGCGAGAGCGCCAAACTGGCCCGCAGCTTCAAAGGTGCCGGTGTGCGTTTGCACACTCACTTGGCCGAGAACGATCACGACCTGCGCTATACCCGTGAACAATTCGGCTGCACACCCACTCAATACGTGCAAGACCTCGGTTGGCTTGGCGATGATGTGTGGCATGCGCACTGCGTGAAACTCGACGATGAGGGGATCAGCTTGTTTGCGGCGACCCGCACCGGCGTCGCGCATTGCCCCTGCTCGAATATGCGATTGGCCAGCGGCATTGCACCTACCCGGCGCATGATCGACGCTGGCGTACCCGTGGGCTTAGGCGTTGATGGCAGCGCCTCGAACGATGCCGCGCACATGTTGAACGAAGCCCGCCAAGCCATGCTCTTGGCGCGCGTCGGTCGCGCCATGCAACCCGCTGAAACGCGCGAAGGTCGCACATTTTTTGGCTGCGACTTGGGCCCAGCAGAAATGGGCGCTCGCGACGCCTTGCGCATGGCCACGCGCGGCGGTGCAAATGTCCTCGGGCGAAAAGACATCGGCCAAATCAGTCCCGGCAAACAAGCTGACATCGCCATATTCGACACGCGCAGCCTGTCGTTCGCTGGCGGCGCAGTGCATGACCCCATTGGCGCACTGATGTTCTGCGCGAGTGTCAATGCAACCCACACCTTGGTCCAAGGCCGTTTCGTGGTGCGGGATGGCAAGCTGACAACCGTCGACCTCGGTCCGCTGATCGAAAGGCACAACCGCCTGGCACAAGCGCTGGCCAACGCCGCGCACTGACCTGTGTTTCAGCAGCACCAGGCTCCGGAGGCGGCAGCGATTGCCGCCGCGAGCGGTTTACGGGTGGGCTTGCTGCACCATCTGCGCTGCCAAGGCACAGAGGGACACGTCGCTCCCGCGCGGGCCAATCCAAGAGAGACCAAGCGGCGCCCCATCGCGCTGCCCCAGCGGCAGGCTGAGTTGCGGCAAGCCAGCCAACCCAGCGACACACAACAGACGGATCGCCCGGTTGCGGAAATCTTCTAAATTGCTTTCGGGCTCCGCGCTCAAGGGCGCGATATCGGGCATGGTTGGCACCACGATGACCGCATCTGTGCCGAGCAGGGCGTCCATCTCCTCGCGCAACTGGGCTCGCACCGCCAATGCGTTGTGATAGTCATCTGCTCGCACCGTTTTGGCCCACTGAAAACGCTCTGCCACATTGGGCGCCAGCGGCGGTCGGGCTTTCTCCATGAAGTCGCCCCAATGCTGCCAAGCCTCGAAACCTTGGATGCGCCTAAACGCCCAGTACAAAGATTCATCATCGGCGCTGCGCCAACGCTCGCTCAGCGCATTGGACGTGATGCCCAAAGGGTCTGCCAAAGACTGCCACGCCGCTTCATGGTGCGGTCGGGCCACCTCGGCGCCCAACGCCCACATCGATTCCGGTAGGAGCCAGCGCACTCGAGTGACATCGGTTGGCAGGGGTCGTTCATCGCTCCCCATCAACGTGTGGCTCACCAGCCAGCCTGTGTGGGCGTCCCGCGCGAACCACCCGACCGTATCCAGGCTGTCTGACTGCGGCAGCACGCCGGCGGTGCTCACTCGCGCGTGCGTGGGCCGCAAGCCCCACAACCCGCAATGGTTGGCGGGGGCCCGC
>JALQVJ010000362.1 GCA_023260355.1 Burkholderiaceae bacterium
TCCATCTTTTACGATGTAGATCTTGCCCTCAATCAGATGCTCTCCATCAGGTAACTTCATTGTATTTAGTTTAATTTGTTCCTTTAATTTTAAACCCAAGAACCCCTCGATTGAGAATCTTCCTTTTTGGGTTGAAATTACAACGACACCCAGTAAGAAAGTGTCTTTAATGTCTGAGTGGGAAAGTAAGTTGAAAGCAATTGTTTCTGAAGTGAAGAACGAAGATGTGGGCAGCATGACAGTGACAGCCATTGTGTCGGTTGGACTCACTTTCAGGCGTGCAGGGCGTGCAATACCAACATTCATTTCAAGGCAACAAAGCTTGTGCGAACTCATGGGCGTCAAAGGTTTGCAAATCGTCGAGTTGTTCCCCAACGCCAATGAAATAAATCGGTACAGCTCGCTCGAGGGCGATCGCTGCGATCACGCCGCCTTTGGCTGTGCCGTCCAATTTGGTCACGATCAGGCCGGTCAGGCCCAGGGCATCATCAAAGGCTTTGACTTGGGCGAGCGCGTTTTGGCCAGTGTTGCCATCGATGACCAGCAATACTTCGTGGGGTGCAGAGGCTTCGGCCTTCTCCACAACACGCTTGATTTTTCGGAGCTCCTCCATCAAGTGCAACTGCGTGGGCAGCCGTCCAGCGGTGTCAATCAGGACAACATCTTTGCGACGTGCAATGCCAGCTTTGACCGCGTCAAAACTCACTGCCGCGGGATCCGCGTCGGCTTGGCTGATGATCTCCACCACATTGCGGTCTGCCCATACTGCCAGCTGCTCTTTGGCAGCGGCACGAAATGTGTCTGCCGCCGCCAGCAAAACACTGGCGTTGTGTTGGCTCAAGTGTTTGGTCAGCTTGCCGATTGATGTGGTCTTGCCAGCACCATTGACACCCGCCACCATCACCACCGTGGTGGGGTGTCGACCAATTTGCAATGCGCGTTGCAATGGCGCTAGCAGCTTTGCCAGCTCCTCGCGAAGGATCTGTTTGACGGCATCTGCGGTGGTGGCGCGTTCGGATTTCACGCGGCGTTGAAGCTGCTGTAGCAACTGACTCGTCGCCTTGAATCCGACATCGGCGCTGAGCAAGGCGGCCTCGAGTTCTTCATAAAGCGCATCGTCAACCTTCGCGTTCACAAAGACGGCGCTGATGCCATGGCCTGTTTTTTGAAGTCCCTTGCGCAACCGGCTGAGCCAACTTTCACGTGGTGGCTGGGCCAACGCGGCGTGGCTCACAGTTTCTGGCCCTTGGTTTGTCTGGCCTGCGGATGGTTCCTCACTCGGCACGGTTGCGTTCGAGTCCGCTTCGAGTTGAGCTTCTGAGGCCAGCGCGGGCGATTCACTGCCAGCTGGCGTTGCGGTCTTTTTGCGAAAAAATTGAAACATGGCTCTCTTTTTTACAATAGCCCCCATTCTATGAAACATCCAAGCAAACCCGCGGGCCAGCCGCAGCGATCAACAGCGAGCGTGCGCATCATCGGCGGCACCCACAAGCGCAGCCTTTTGCCTGTGCTCGACGCGCCAGGGCTCAGACCAACCGGAGACCGTGTGCGCGAGACGCTGTTCAACTGGCTCGGGCAGGATTTGACGGGTTGGCGCGTCATCGACGCGTTTGCAGGCTCGGGTGCCCTGGGTTTTGAGGCCGCGTCGCGCGGGGCTGTAGAGGTCCTGATGGTGGAGTCGGCCAAGCCTTTGGCGCGTTCTTTGGTGGCCACCAAGGATCGACTGAAGTTCAGCCAAGTCAACGTGGTGAGCACAGACGCGCTGTCGACCTTGGCGCGAGAGGTGGGCCGACAGTGGGATGGTGTGTTTCTTGACCCGCCGTTCGCCCTCAGTGGCGCGGGGCTGTTTGAGCAGGTATTGACCGCAACTCGCCGCGCAATTGCAGACCATGGGTGGTGCTATCTAGAGGCGCCAAAGGCCTGGAGTTCTGCAGATTTGGCGCCGCTGGGGTGGAGCTTGGCCAAACATGGGAGAGCCGGATCTGTTCACTTTCATTTGCTGGAACCTTTATCATCTGCGATATGAGCCAAGTCAACGCCAATCGCCAGCAAAGAGTTGCCGTGTATTCGGGCACGTTCGATCCTGTCACGCGTGGACATGAGGATGTCGTTCGCCGTGCCGCGCAATGCTTCGATACGGTGATTGTCGCGGTCGCCATGGCCCATCATAAAAAAACCATGTTCACCCTGGATGAGCGTCTGGCGTTGGTACAAGCCTCGCTGGCGGACTTGCCCCAGGTCAAGGCATTGCCGTTTGATGGACTGATCATGGATTTCTGCCGCGCTCAGCATGCGATTGCGGTGGTGCGTGGCATCCGCAACGTCACAGACTTCGATTACGAAGCGCAGATGGCTGGAATGAACCGAAAATTGGCGCCCGAGGTGGACACGGTGATGTTGATCCCGGCTCCCGAGTTGCAGTGCATTTCATCGACGCTGGTGCGAGAGATCGCGAAACTTGGCGGCGATGTCCAACAGATGGTCTCGCCGGTGGTCGCGACGGCTTTGGCCGCAAAGCTGGCAGAAGGCTGAAACCATGGCCCTCACGATCACCGAAGAGTGCATCAACTGTGATGTGTGTGAGCCGGTTTGTCCGAACCAGGCGATCTACATGGGGCGCGAAATATATGAAATCGATCCCCACAAATGCACCGAGTGTGTCGGACACTTTGACGAGCCCCAATGCGTGAGTTTGTGCCCTGTCGAGTGCATTCCTGTCCATCCAGCCCATGTGGAAACACCGGAACAGTTGATGGCGAAATACCACTTGCTCACGGCTGCCAAACCCCTGACTTCTTGAGCTGCCGCTGTGGGCAACGTTTTCGATTGGGTAACAGGCTGTTGCGCTCCGTGACCTTGGGTGCAGCCGCAGGTCACGGCACCTGCATCCGTCAAAGCCCATCTTTGAGTGCCCCTGCCGTGATGTCTGTGGGCTTGGTAGGCTTGGGTTTGGGTGCTTTGGCGGTGTG
>JALQVJ010000372.1 GCA_023260355.1 Burkholderiaceae bacterium
GATCGCGTCGTCAAGCGCCGAGATGGCATGTGGTGGGTGTTGGACTTCAAGTCGAGCAGCCATCCGGCGGCTCAACCTGAGTATTGCGAACAAATCTTGAATTACGCACAAGCGTGGTCTGATGCGCATGGCGGTGTGCGCGTGACGGGGGCGTTGGTCGGCGGCGATGGCCACCTTTGGGTGGTTGGCGCCAGAGGGGAAGCTTGACACCTTCGGGTTAGCCCGAGTCTATTTATGCGTCGTTACTGATATTCTGATGTTGTGAGATGGTTCACATAAATGGAGACATACATGTTGAGAAGATTGATTTTGACGGGACTGGCCGCCTCGGCCTTGGTGCTTTCGGGTTGCGCGACGATGGGCAATCAGACGGCGGGCAAGGTGGTTTTTCAAGTGAGTGAAGACAGCCCCGCGACGTGGAATTTGGCGCTGAACAATGCAAAAAATGTCCAAAGTGCAATGGGCAAGAACGCTGAGGTGGAAATCGTGGCTTACGGCCCTGGCATTGGCATGTTGGTTGCCGGGTCACCCACCGAGGGACGCGTGACGGATGCGGTCAAATCAGGCGTGAAAGTCGTCGCGTGCCAAAACACCATGCGTGCGAAGAAGCTCACACAAGACCAAATGAACAGTGCCATTGGTTATGTGCCCTCCGGAGTGGTTGAGCTCATGTCCAAGCAGCAGGCTGGTTGGAGCTACGTCCGTCCATGACATCAGCCAAGTCTTTGCACATCACTGTCGTGTCTGATGTGGTGTGCCCTTGGTGCTTCATCGGTCAGCGCCACTTGCGAGCGGCTCTGACCGAATGGGCTCGCCTATACCCCGACCGCGAGGCGCCGAACGTCGAGTGGTCGGCATTCCAGCTCAATCCGGATATGGCGCCCGACGGCGTCGCGCGTGATGATTACGTGCGGCGAAAATTTGGCGCACGGTATGACGAAATCATGGCGCGCATGGCCGATGCGGGCGCACAAGCTGGGATTTCGTTTGACTGGGCAAGAGTGGTTCGCCAGCCCAACACCTTGGCGCTGCACGCTTTGATTCTGAGCGCGCCAAGCCCAGCCGAACAAGACGCACTGGCTGAGCGTTTATTTGAGGCATTCTTTCTCGAGGGGGTCGACATGACGGACGCCGATGCAGTCAGCGCACTGGTGGCTCCGCTGGGGGTTGATGCAGATCGGGTTGCTGCGTGTTGGGATCGCGGTGGCGAACTTCAAAACAAGGCGGCCGCGGCTGACCAGCAGTGGCGCAACAATGGGATTCAAGGCGTGCCGCTGTTTGTCTTCAATCACAAATGGGCCGTGTCTGGAGCGCAGCCTGCGGCGCAATTGGTCAAAGCCATGGCCCACGCGTTCGACGACTCTGAGCAAGCAGCCACATGAACTGAGGCGCTCTGCTCAGACGCTGAGTAGACAAGGGGATGGGGGGTGACGAGCCTTGACCCCGGCACTGGATTCACAGTTAGGGCTGCTTGGTTCCCCACCTGACCCGGTTGGCCGCTTCACCATGCGGGAAGGCCCGTCAGTGCGTATTCTACCTTGCGTACTCGCGGCGGATAGTTGGGTTCTGGCACTAGAATTGGTCTCTTATGTCATACACCGTCCTGGCCCGCAAATATCGCCCGCACAACTTCACCGAAATGGTAGGGCAAGAGCACGTGGTGCAGGCCTTGACGAACGCGCTGGTGACACAGCGCTTGCATCACGCCTACTTGTTCACAGGGACGCGAGGGGTTGGTAAGACAACGGTATCTCGGATATTGGCCAAGTCTTTGAATTGCGTCGGCCCCGACGGATCAGGTCAGGTGACTGCGCAGCCTTGTGGGGTGTGTGATGCCTGTCGCGACATCGATGCAGGGCGATTTGTCGATTACACCGAATTGGATGCAGCATCCAACCGCGGCGTTGACGAGGTGCAGCAGCTTTTGGAGCAAGCGGTCTACAAGCCAGTGCAGGGTCGCTACAAGGTCTTCATGATTGACGAAGTCCACATGTTGACCAACACGGCATTCAACGCCATGTTGAAGACACTGGAGGAGCCGCCGGAGTACCTCAAGTTCGTGCTGGCAACCACCGATCCGCAAAAGGTCCCCGTGACGGTTTTGTCGCGGTGTTTGCAGTTCAATCTGAGGCCGATGCCGCCATCCACCATCGCGCAGCATTTGGCACAGGTCCTGAGCCAAGAATCGGTGTCATTTGAAGACGGCGCGCTGCGCCACTTAGGCAATGCTGCACGGGGTTCAATGCGTGACGCATTGAGCCTGACCGACCAAGCCATTGCGTATGGCAATGGCGCGCTACTTGAAGCCGGTGTCCGTACCATGCTAGGGGTCACAGATCGCCAACATGTCCTGGATTTGATCGCAGCGCTCGCAGCAGGCGAAGGTGCTCGGGTCGTGTTGGCGGTAGACGGGTTGCGCCAGGCGGGGCATCCCGCTGCGGCGACCCTCGAGGCCATGGCTGAGGTACTGCAACGCATGGCCATTGTGCAGTTGGCCGGTGGTGCCGCTATGTCCGACGAGCCCGATGCCCACAGCATTGCGGCGTTGGCCAACCAAATGCCGCCGGATGAAACGCAATTGCTTTACAGCTTGTGTTTGCAAGGCCGCCAAGAGTTGGGGCTGGCTGTCGACGAATACGCCGGTTTGGTGATGGTGCTTTTGAGGCTTCTGGCTTTCAAGCCTCAAGCCTGGGGCGAGGCTGAGGCTCAAAAAAAAAGCCTGCTGATTCCTCAGATTGAGACCCCAGCCTCCCAAGGCTTGGCCCAGCCCACGCGTGCAGTTGCAGCGGCTGCTAGCCCCGAGGACCTCCACTCGCGGGAGGCGAACCGAACCAAGGCTGATGGAGTGGACGCCGGTGCAGAGTCAACAGTTCAACCGCTCGCGTTAGCCGAACCACTTGGCCCGCACCGCCAAACAGAGGGGCCTCAATCGGCAGATTCCGAGGCCAGTCGATTGCCTGCTGAGGCTGCACCGATGCACTCGCCAACGATCGCAGCTGCTACACAGCCCAATGGCGATGCAAGGCCTGTGACCAGCGTGCCGCCTTGGGAGGAGCTCCCTGCTACCAAAGAACCGTCTGAGCGCGGCACACAGCCGGACGCGGCCGCGCGTTTGAGTCAACACCGAT
>JALQVJ010000375.1 GCA_023260355.1 Burkholderiaceae bacterium
TGCATGTCGTGGCAACCGCTCTGCCGCCAGGGCCCCATCGCACAACCCCTGAGCGTCACCCCTGCACGCAAGCACGGACCTAGAATCTTCGCACCGTGAACCCTCAAACACAGCCCTCTCCCTGGATTGCCTACGCATCGCTCGCTGCCAGCATGGCGTTGGTCGGCACCTACGTGGCACTCTCGAAGCCGTTGGTCGCGGTTTTTCCGATTTTTTTGCTCGCTTGGCTGCGCTTTGGCATCGGTGCAGTCGCGATGCTGCACTGGTTTAGACCAGCGATCGGCCATACCGCGCTAGATCGGAGGCAGCAGGTGTGGCTTTTTGCGCAGTCTTTATTTGGCAATTTTTTGTTTTCAATATGTGTTCTCAATGGCGTGCAACGCACCAACGCAAGCACTGCTGGAGTGATCATGGCCAGCTTGCCCGCGGTGGTGGCTTTGCTCAGTGCGGTGTTGCTGAAAGAGCGTTTAACCGCCAGAGCCCTGCTCGCCGTCGCGCTTGCTGTCATCGGCATTGGTGCGTTTGCCCTGGGTACACCCGATGTGGGGGCGGATCATTGGGTTGGAAACACCTTGGTCTTCGCAGCAGTCTGCTGTGAGGCGATCTATGTCGTGATTGCAAAAAAGCTATCGCCTTACGTCGGGGCCAAGCGCATGAGTGCGCTCATCAACCTCTGGGGCCTTGCGCTCATGACGCCATTGGCCATCGGACCCGCACTGGTTTTCGATTTCGAGCCGGTGCCTTGGCAGGCATGGCTGCTATTGCTGTTCTATGGATTGGCGGCCAGTGTTTGGACCGTCGTGCTATGGGTTCGCGGGCTCAAGGACATCCCCGCACACCACGCTGGCGTGTTCACCGTGATGCTACCCATCGCAGCAACCTTGGTCGGCGTGGTGTTCTTGGGCGAGAGCGTGACCGCAGGGCAGTTCATCGCGTTTGTGGTGGCCTTGCTGGGCGTCGTTTTGATCACGCGGGCTCACGACTCAAGCCACGGGCACCTCGCAAAATAAGCCAGACGGTTGGGTCATCCCCAGCCACAGGGCCCACCCCGATGTCGCCATCAAGGCGATGCCAGCCAACCGAATCGCCCAATTGCCTGGACTTGGGCCAACCATGCGTTGAAACCACCAGGCCCCTGCCGTCATGCTCACGCCACTGCCCAATGCAAACGCCGCCATGACACCTGCACCTGATGCCCAATCGGCCGTCAATGCCGCGACCATCAACGCCGAATAAAGCAGGCCACATGGCAGCAACGCCCACAGCACGCCGATCAACGCCGGGGCGTGAGTGCCGAGTGGCAACGCCCACGTCCGGACACGCCGCCACACCTGTTGCCCCCAACCATCGAGCCAATATGGCTGCCGCCCAAGCACCAACAACGCGGCGCCCAAAACCAGCAGCGCGACGTGAAACATCGTCCACACCGGCCGGAGCATCTGGCTGTTGCCAGCCATCCATGCCGCACCTTGGATCGAGCCAGCAGCGATGGCCCCAATCAGCGCGTAGCCGACCACGCGACCCAACTGAAACACCGCCAAACGCTGGCCGCCCTCGCGACTGCTATTCGCGCGTGTGACGCCTGCACAGGCGGCGGAACACATTGCCACACAATGGGGGCCGCCAACCAGCCCCATCAAAAGGCCGGTCCAAATCATCGTGGAAGTCATGGAGATATATTGACACAAGTTGCCGACGCATCGAGTGCCACTTCACACCACTTTGCTGTATCGCAAAGGTTCTTTTTGGTCTCGCAAGTGTCGATCGAACACCATGGCGATGATCCGCACCAAATACCAGCCTGTCGCTGTGACCGTGATGCTCTGCTCATCAAGATGAACAAGGCCGTCGCTTGGGAGCGCCCGCAACTGCGCGAGCTCAGGCGCGAAGTATTGCTTCACATCAATCAGCCAAGCCTGACCAAAAGGTCCAAAGGACAATTGCCCTGCACACATGATGGCACCGATCGCAGCGCGGCGGATCATGTCGTCACGCGTGAGGCACAAGCCCCGCTCAATCGGCAATTCGCCGCGATCCAA
>JALQVJ010000003.1 GCA_023260355.1 Burkholderiaceae bacterium
CTCTCGCATTTCCTCGGCGCGGCGCTTGCCGTGCTGCGCCACACGCATGAAAAAGTAGGCGGCTTGTTCGTTCCAGTTGATGCCTGGAAACGTTTCTTGCAAGGTCGCCACCATGGCGTCTTCGACGCCGTAATGGCGGGCGGTGCTGAAGCTCTCGATCACCAGTGCCTCCAGCCCTTTGATCATGATGGAGCGGCTCATTTTGGTGGCGGAGGCCACGCCCACATCTGCACTCACCACGCTGGCGTCCATGCCCCAGTTGGCCAGAATGGGCTGCAGCTGCGCGGCTTGTGTGCCACCGAGCAGCATGGGCACTCGGATGCCAAAGGGCGGCACCGAGGTCATGACCCCGGCTTCGACGTAGTGCGCGCCGGCGGCTTCAATGGCGTCCCGGGCTTGCTGCTTGGTGCCGGGAGATGCAGAGTTCAAGTCCAAGAAATACGCACCACGGGCGATGTGGGTGGCGGCACTTTGGGCGACTTGCAAGGTGTTCGATGCTGTCACCGCACTGATGACCAGCGCACTGCCAGCCAAGGCGTCGGCCATGTCGCGACCAAGCCGAATGTGGTGTTGGGTGGCGGTGGCCTGCAGTGGGCCAGCCGTTTCGGGCAGCAGCAGCTTGGCGTCCCAGGCGCTGACGTCCAGGCCCTTGGATTGGAGGGTATGGGCAAAAATCTGACCGACTTCGCCGTAGCCGATGAGGGTGATGTGTTGCATGGCGTTCATGGTGCGGGACTTGAGGCTCGCATTGTGCCTCGGTTGTCCACGCGCCGTGCGTGCGCCTAGCTCTCGCGTTTGCGGTGTGGCGTCACACGCCGGGAATGAACTGCATGCCAATCGCCGTCATGATGATGTAGCGCAGCAATTTGCCGATCCCCGAATACAGCATGCACGGCCAAAACGGCAGCTTCAACCAACCCGCCAAAGTGACCAGAGGATCGCCAATGATGGGCAGCCACGCGAGCAGGCAGACCTTGGGGCCAAGCCGTTGCAGCCAGTCGAGCGCGCGCACGTGTGTGGCGCTGTGGCGCAAGCGGTCTGCGATGTGGTGGGCGCCCAAGCCCATCCACCAAGAGATGGCACCGCCCAATGTGTTGCCTGCAGTGGCGACGAACACCGTCTCCCAGAACATGTCGGGGCGCAGGGCGACCAGTCCCAGCACTGCCCACTCCGAGCCGCCTGGGATCAAGGTGGCTGACAACGTGGCCACGATGAACACCGTCGGCAACCCCACGGTGGGCAGGCTGAAAAAGGCCAAGAGGCTGTGAAACCAAGCGTCCATGGGGGCGCAGTATAGGGGCGGCGTGTGGCGGCGCCATCTGCATTGCATAGGGGCCTTGGTGATGGCAGGGATATGCCCAGCGTCGCGTTGGCCACGGTTGCTGCGCGCGTGTTCGGGGTGCGGGTCGGTGACAAAAAGCCACAATTCCGCAGGGATGGGTCAAAAAGCGAAGGCTTGGCCGCGCAAGTGCGGCACGGTGCCATTGAGCAGTTACAATCCGGTGCTTAAATTTTGAGCAGACAAGGCGACCCCAAGGAAGCCACCCGGTCCACAGCCGCGACACGCGGCGGTGCCAAGACCGACCCGTCGCCTGAACCATGCACATCGGCCCCTACGCTTTACCCAACAACCTGTTTGTTGCCCCCATGGCGGGTGTCACAGACCGGCCCTTTCGCATGCTTTGCAAGCAGTTGGGGGCGGGGTACGCGGTGAGCGAAATGGTGACGTCTCGCCCCGATTTGCGCGACAGTTTGAAAACCTCAAGGCGTGCGAACCACGATGGCGAGACTGCGCCGATCGCTGTGCAAATCGCTGGCACCGACGCCCAAATGATGGCGGATGCCGCGCGCTACAACATCGACCGTGGTGCGCAAATCATCGACATCAACATGGGCTGCCCCGCCAAAAAAGTCTGTGACAAATGGGCTGGCTCAGCGCTGATGCAAGACGAGGGGCTGGCGCTAGAGATCATCGAAGCGGTGGTTGCCGCTTGCACCCCGCATGGCGTGCCTGCCACGCTGAAGATGCGCACCGGTTGGCGCGCTGACAACAAAAACGCGCCGCGTCTGGCCAGCCTGGCCGAGCAGGCTGGGATCTCGATGCTGACCATCCACGGTCGCACGCGCGAACAGAAGTACGCAGGCGTTGCCGAGCACGACACGGTCGCGGCGATCAAGGCCAACGTGTCGATCCCTGTGGTGGCCAATGGCGACATTGACTCGCCAGAGAAGGCCAAGGCTGTGCTGCAGCACACCGGTGCCGACGCCATCATGGTGGGCCGTGCGGCGCAAGGCCGGCCTTGGATCTTTCGCGAGATCGCGCACTACTTGAACACGGGCGAACACTTGCCTGAACCCACGCCGGACGAGATGCGCGGCTGGATGGTCGCCCACTTGCAAGAGCATTACGGCTTGTATGGCGAGTACACCGGCGTGCGTTCGGCGCGCAAGCATTTGGCCTGGTACACACAAAGCATGCCGGACGCCGGTGTGTTTCGCCGCGCGATCAACGCCATGGAGTCTGCGCAAGAGCAGTTGCATGCGGTGGTGCAGTTTTTTGACGCTTTGGCAGCGGGTGTGCCGCCGGCCGAGGCTTTTACGAGCGAATGTGCAACATGAGCAGCCCACAGACCCATCACGATATTGAAACGCCTTTGCGGGCGCGTTTGCGCGCCTACTTTGCTGACTTGGATGGCAGCACGCCGGTCGATATGTACGAGATGGTGCTCAATGTGTTTGAAAAGCCCATGCTCGAAGAAGTCATGGCGCAGGCCGGACAAAACCAATCGCGCGCCGCGCAGTGGTTGGGGTTGAACCGCAACACGCTGCGCAAGAAATTGATCACACACGGTCTGCTGGACTGAGGTGTCACTCCCCCTTTTTATTTTGTTTTGAATGGAAACCTGAATGAACGCACTGATTTCTGTGTCGGACAAGACCGGCATTGTTGAACTGGCCCAAGCGCTGCATGCGCTGAACATCGGCCTGATCTCTACCGGTGGTACCGCCAAGTTGCTGATGGATGCTGGCTTGCCTGTGCGTGAAGCCGCAAGCGTCACGGGTTTTCCAGAGATGTTGGACGGTCGCGTCAAGACGCTGCACCCCAAGGTGCACGGCGGTTTGTTGGCGCGCCGCGACCTGCCTGAGCACATGGCGGCGCTCGCTGAGCACCAGATCGATACCATCGATTTTTTGATCGTCAATCTGTATCCGTTTGAGGCCACGGTGGCCAAGCCGGACTGCACCCTGGAAGACGCGATTGAGAACATCGATATTGGTGGCCCCGCGATGGTGCGCAGTGCCGCCAAGAACTGGAACGACGTCACCGTGCTGACCGACGCCAGCCAGTACGCAGAGGTGCTC
>JALQVJ010000037.1 GCA_023260355.1 Burkholderiaceae bacterium
CTGATCAAGGTGGCCAGCCAGAAGCTGCGTGGCAGCCACCAAACCATCCAAGAGACCACGGCTCACCTTACCGGGCGAATTGAGGAGTCTTTGGACGGGGTGCGGGAAATCAAGCTTTTCAACACCTATGCCAGGGAGAAAGAACGCTTTGAAGCCGTTTCAGATCAGTTGCGCAATCAAACGATGGACACGGTCAAGGTCGCTGCGCTGAACGTGCCTCTGGTGCAAGTGCTCGCCGCCGCCGCAGTTTCGGTTGTGATCTGGGTGGCCACTTCCCTGTCGGCCGAAAACCATTTGTCTCCCGGGGCGTTCGTCTCGTTTGTTGCGGCGATGGCGATGGTCTTTGAACCCATTCGGCGGCTGACCAACATCAACCCCGTCATTCAAAAAGGCTTGGCTGGGGCGCAGAGCCTTTACGAACTCTTAGACACCTTGGCGGAGCCCCAGCAAGGCGACGCAAAAACGTGGCCCCGCTCGGCCGGCGAATTGAAAATCAGCCAACTCAGCTTTCGTTACCCGGACCAATCGGATTGGGCCCTCAGCGACATCAGCCTCGACATATCGAAAGGAAAGACCGTGGCTTTGGTCGGCGCCTCAGGCAGCGGTAAAACCACCTTGGTCAATTTGATCCCCAGGTTCTTCGACGCGACTCAGGGCAGCATCCACATCGACGGCGTCAACATCCAAGACCTCACGCTTGAGCAACTGAGGCAACAAATTGCTTGGGTTGGGCAGCAGGTTGTGTTGTTCGACGACACGATTGCAGCCAATATCGCCTATGGCAACCCTGCGGCCACCCGTGCACAGATCGAGCAAGCCGCGCGCGCGGCCAACGCGTGGGACTTCATCGAGCAGCTGCCCAACGGACTAGACACGCAAGTTGGCATCAACGGCTCCCTTTTATCCGGCGGTCAACGGCAACGGATCGCACTGGCCAGGGCGTTCTTGAAAGATGCGCCCATCCTCTTGCTTGACGAGGCGACAAGTGCGCTTGACAACGTCTCTGAGCAGGCTGTCAAGCTGGCGCTAGCTCGCCTGCGCCAAGATCGAACTGTGCTTGTCGTTGCGCACCGCCTCTCGACTGTGAGAGACGCGGACCTGATTGTGGTCATGGGACGCGGCAAAGTGCTCGAGATGGGAAGCCACGCGGAACTCGAGAGCCGACAGGGCCCATACGCCGAATTGCTCAACAGCGCCGATGAATGGGTGGATGCGGCCGAGCCACGGTAGAGCCAAAAACGACCACACCCTGAAGTTAGTTGCTTTTTTTTGACACTTCACCAGCGGTTTGGGGGGCATTGAAAAAATAGCTATGGGATTGGATTGCTTTTGCAGATAATCGCGGCCGGTCAAAACTTCGCATGAGTTTTCGAGTGAACATAACGCCCCTGCAAATTGCCATCAAAACCGATGATGATCGCGTGTTCTATGACATGCCTGAATTCAGCATCTGCAACGACTGTGGTGCGTGTTGCAAGCACTTTAGGGTCTCTTTTTATCAGGGCGAACTCGATACTTACCCCGGCGGCAAAGTCCCTGCAGAATTGACTCAGCGCGTGACTCCATTTTTGGTGTGCATGAATGGCACCGAAAACGGCAATGACGGTGGCAAGGGCCGTTGTGTGGCACTCCAAGAGAACAACCGATGCAGCATTTACGACAACCGCCCATCACCTTGCCGCGAGTATGCGGCCTACATGGACGACGGCAGCCTCAACCCAAAATGCGTCCAACTGAGGCAACTGTATGGGATCGGGATGCCCACGCAACCACTCAAAGCGGCCTGAGCGCCTAGTCAGCCCTCGGCCGCAGACTCACCGCTGTCCAATCGCGTGACGGCCGACCCGAAGCCCCCCACCACTGAACAATGGTGCGCGTATGCTGGGCAACCGGCTGGCACGAGCCTACCGACAAGGCGCTAAGCGCTGAACTGCGTCATGGCTTGGCTGTTGCGCTGTGCAACGTCACGAATGACATGCGCGTGACGCCAGCGGCTTGTGCCAAAGCCATGACTTGCGCAATGCGACCGTATGGAACCGATTCATCAGCATGGAGCTGCACCTGAGCCAGTGGGCTTTGGGTTTCTGTCTTCAGTTGTGCGACCCACGCTTCATCTTCAAGTTCGCGCCCCCGATACACCAAGCTGCCGTTTGGCAACACGATGAGAATTTGATTGTCAGCGTGGTCTTGCTGAGGCACAGCTGCTGTGCGCGGCAACTGGACTTTCATGGCTTGCGGCACGATGAAAGGCGCTGTCACGATGAAAATGACCAACAGGACGAGCATGACGTCTACCAAAGGCGTCACGTTGATCTCCGCCATGTCCCAGGGATACGACTTCAGGGCTCTCGCCGCCATCATCGTCGGGGGAACGAGTGTTTTCGGAGGCAAAGGAAGCGTCCTGCGAACCCTGGTTGGCGTGATTTTTGTCAGTGTTCTGACCAATGTCCTCGTTCTCTCGGGAATCAGCTTTGGTTATCAGCAAATGGCTCTCGGGGCACTGATTGTGACAGCGGTCACCGTCGACGCTCTCTCGCGAAAGGTGTCACGACGATGAGTCAGACGATGCAAATTGGCGAACGCGAAACATCGCTGTGGGGTCGGATTCGACTCACGATAGCGAGGCGAACAGAAGGTCGAGGCATTGCCCTCCTGGCGGCGGTGCTCATCGTGGTCGCCTTTACGGAACCACTGGTGTTCACCTCCTACGAAGTGAGCCTGGGGCGTATTGCCCTGATCGGCCTCGTGGCATTGGGACTTACTGCAGTGATTCTGATGGGCGAGCTTGACCTGAGTGTGGCGAGCACTCTGGCTGTGTCCGGCGTCGTGGTTGCGCTCATTCCTGACATCCGCGTGGGAATAGTTGCGGCCTTGGCGGTAGGTCTGCTCATTGGGGTAGTCAACGCGTTCTTCGTCGCCATTGTCGGGATCAACTCCTTCATCGCGACGCTGGGAATGCTCTTCGCTCTCCGAGGTCTTGCGTTTGTTCTCTCCGGAGAAGCTCCCGTCAAGATCTCCGACATCGAGGCGGGTATTGCGTTTGGTCAGCCCCTGATAGGTCCGCTCACCCCGCGGGTTCTCATTTTCATTCTGGCGTTCGTCGCTATTCAGGTCTTCGTCTCACGGGTCAAAGCTGGGCGAGAGTTCTTTGCAGTCGGAGGTAACCGCCAAGCGGCCTACGACGCCGGTATTCCGGTCAAGCGCAGGATATTCACGGGCTTCATGATTTCAGGATTCGTGGCGTCCCTTGCCGGCGTGATC
>JALQVJ010000091.1 GCA_023260355.1 Burkholderiaceae bacterium
CCTTGGAGACGATGTTCTCGGATGCGATCAGCTCGATCTGGGTCTGTTCGCGCTCCAGCTCATGCGAAACGCCCGCGAAGACGGCCGGATCGGCATCGGCCAGGGTGCGGGTGAAGAAGCCGGCGGGCTGGACTTGGTTGAGCGTGCTCATGGGGGCGCGGTTTCCTTGGCTTATCAATTCTGGGCGGGCGCGGTGGACAGCATGTCGACGCGCCGCTGATGACGTCCGCCCTCGAACGGGGTGGACAGGAAGGCTTGGAGGCAGGCCTTGGCCATTTCCTCGCCGATGACGCGCGCGCCCATGGCGATGGCGTTGGCGTCGTTATGCTGGCGGGCGAGCGCCGCCGAAAGCGGCTCGGAGACCAGCGCGCAACGGCAGGCGGGATTGCGGTTGGCAGCGATCGAAATGCCGATGCCCGACCCGCACAGGGCCACGCCGCGCTCGGCACGACCATCGGCCAGTGCATCACCGACGGCGCGGCCGAAATCGGGATAATCGACGCTCGCCGTGCCATCGGTGCCGAGGTCCAGCACCTCATGCCCCTCCCCGCGCAGCCGTAGCCTTGAATGGTGCAACCGAGCAGCCCCATTTCGCCAAATTCATTCATGATTTCGCGATCAAATTTTTCGTGGCGCGCCGCATTCAGAACCCGCGTCTGCAGGCGCTCTTGGCAAAACTGGTGGGCTGCCTCTGAAATGGCTCGCTCGTCGTCGCTGAGCTGTTGCGTGAACAGAAAGGGGTCTTGCCATTGGAATGAGCTGGCCATTTGGGTCTCCGACAGAAGTGGGTTGTAAGTAGATTCGGAGTGCATTGTTGCGCTCGGATAAATAGGTGTCTAATATTGATTATTGATTAATCAATATGAAATAACTATCAATGGAACTGAGACACCTGCGTTGTTTTGTTTGCTTGGCTGAAGAACTGCACTTCGGCCGTGCCGCCAAAAGGCTCGCGATGAGCCAACCGCCTTTGACCGTCGCCATCCAGCAACTCGAAGAGTCTGTTGGCTCGCGTTTGTTCATCCGAAGCAGCCGCTCGGTCGCGCTCACGGCGGCTGGGGAGGCGCTGTTGCCCAAGGCTCGCGTCCTTTTGAGCGAGGTGCATGCTGCCATCGAATTCGCGCAGGACGTGGGCCAAGGCCGCGCCGGCAGGCTCCGCGTGGGTATGGTGGGGACGATGCTCTTTTGTGGTTTGCCAGCCATGGTCAAAGGATTCGAAAGCAAGCACCCTGGCGTACAACTGACACTCACGGAAATGAGCTCGGCAGCACAGTTGAGTGCCGTCCAAGCAGGGGAAATTGATGTGGGCCTTGTGCATGCCATGCAACCGCCCTCAGGCATGCAGTCTCAGCGCGTCTATTCGCAGTCGCTGTGGGCCTGTGTGGCAAGTGACACCCCCAACGCACAGGCGGAAAAAATTGATTTGCGCGCCATGGCGGATCAGGTGTTGGTGATGGTGTCGCGCCAGGTTTCGCCCGATTACCACGACGCTGTGCTCTCCGCGTGCGCCAAAGCGCGTTGGCATCCCAAGAGTGTTTACGGTCTGCAGCATTGGTTGAGCGTGGTGGCCATGGTCGGGCAGGGTGCTGGGATCGGCTTGGCCCCGCAGGCCCTCGCACGCGCGGGATTGCCGGGCGTCACGATGGTGCCCCTGCAGCAGTCGCTGCCCCGATACGACACCTACGCTGTGTGGCGCGGCACGCAAGACCACGCCGCTTTGCAGGCTTTCGTCCACGCTTTGCCCAATGAGCTGGGAAGGCAGTTCTAATGCCAAGCATCCAATCAAGCACGGCGTGAGGGGAATCTGTGATGCAATATTTGACTTTGGGAGGGGGCTGCTTCTGGTGCGTCGAAGCAGCGTTTATTCGCTTAGATGGCGTGATCGAGGCACAGTCCGGCTACGCCAACGGGTCGTGGCCAGAGCCCACTTATGAGCAAGTGTGCACTGGGCGCACTGGACATGCGGAAGTGGTTCGTGTGGGTTATGACAGCGAGCGCATTGGCCTTGAACAACTGCTTGACGTTTTTTTCGCAGTCCACGACCCGTCGACGCTGAATCGGCAAGGTCACGACAGTGGCACACAATATCGCAGCGCGATCTACACGGATTCTGAGGCGGATCTGGCCCGGGTGCGCGATCATGTGGCCAAGCTGGCCCCCGATGCCCATTGGGAGGGTCAGACCGTGGTGACTGAAATCGAAATGCTGCAGCGGTTTTGGCCAGCTGAGGCCATGCATGACCGATATTTCGATCGCAACCCCTACCAGGGGTACTGCCGCGTGGTGATCGCGCCCAAAGTCGCAAAATTACACCACAGTTTTCACGACTGGTTGAAGCCTGAGGCCAGGGCGTAGGCGCCTCCTCAGTCACGCAAAGCCACCTGAGCAAGCGTCCGGGGCGAACCTCCGGCGTATGATCGCGGCCGCAACTTCAAGCAAAACCCGCGACATGAATATTTCCCCGCAATCCCAGGTCTGGCATGCCTTGGCACCCGTTTTTGTGCTCATTGGCGCGGGTGCGCTCGCGGCACGCATGAAATGGCTGACGAAAGCGACTGTTTCAGAGTTGTCGGTGCTGGTGTTCTACGTGTTCATGCCCGGGCTGTTGTTTCGCACCATGTCCAAAGCGCAATTTGCTGCGCTCGACTTCTCGCCATTGGTCGCGTATTTCGCGGTAGTGTTGGCAGCCTTCGCCGCACTTTGGTATTGGCGTGGGCGCGGTGTGGACGCATCTACTCTGGCACTGGGTAGCGTGTTTTCGAATTTGGTCATGATTGGCGTGCCTCTGGTGACCGTGGCCTACGGCGCTGCTGGGTTGGTGACATTGCTCACTCTCGTATCCGTTCACGCCATGATCTTGCTGACTGTAGGCACAGTCGCGCTCGAGTGGGCGCGTGCGCTCGAGCAGCAGGGCGAAGGCGCGAAGCCCAAGGGCTTGGCAGCCCAGTTGTTCTCCGCCGTGAAAGGCGCTGTGATCCACCCCGTGCCGATTCCGATTTTGGCTGGCTTGGCGTATTCAGCAACAGGATGGGGACTGCCGGAGGTGGTGGATCGATCGCTGCAGTGGCTGGGCTCCGCGGCGGGACCGCTGGCGCTCGTCATGCTCGGCGCAAGCACCTACTTGCGGCCCTTGGGTCACCACTGGCGCGGTGCGCTGGGGGTGGTGATGTTCAAGATGTGGGTTTTGCCCACACTTGTTTTGGCCGTGACGTGGCTGGCAGGCCTGCGCGGCATGCCATGGACCGTTTTGGTTGTCGCGGCCTCGCTGCCGATGGGCGCCAACGTGTTTTTGTTTTCGCAGCGCTACAAAGCCAGCGAAGAAGCCATCTCAACGGCCAGCAGCCTTTCGACCATCATGGCCGTAGCCAGCGTCAGCTTTTGGATGATCCTGATGGGGTGGTTGGGCAGCACGCATTGAGTGCCGAGATCGATACCTCACCCCGCCACGACAGATCAATAGTCTTGGCTGATGCGGCGCCCCGCCTCCACTTGCGCTTCGAAATAGGCTTTGAAGCTCAGCGCAAAGCTCGAGAGGATCGAAGTCGATCCAATCAACAACGCCAGGGCTAGGCCTAAAAATGTGCCCCAGTGGGTTTGACCCGCTGTTGCATCAGCTGGTGCGGTCGGGTTGTGTTTGGTATTCCACTGCTCTTTTGGTGTGAGTGCATAAATGATGGCCGTCAGGCAGGCGACGCCTAAGGTGGCGCCAAAAATCGGCATCAGTACCCAAGCCGCCACATCGTTTTGGCCGAAGTTTTGGTACCGCATCAACCCGACGATGCCAGCCAGCGCAAATGGAACGTGCAGCCAGCCCCAGCGATCGCCGATGCCTTTCAGGTAGAAGCGATGAGCGCCGAAAATACCCAGCAAGAAGGCGAGCCAAGTCGCGATTGTTTTTGATTTCATGGGGTTCCTGTTGGAGCTGTTGTTGCTCCTTCTCCTAATGTTTTCTGCATCATGACAACGTCCAACCAGCGGCCAAACTTCCATCCCACACAAGCCATGACGCCAATTCGCTCAAACTCTAGCTTTTGGTGGAGCCCCACCGAACCCTGGTTGTTCGAGTCACCGATCACGGCCAACACTTGACGCACGCCCAAGCGCTCGAGTTGCGTCAGTAATTCTGAGAGCAGTTGAGTCCCCAGACCTTGGCCTACTGCATCCGGATGCATGTAGATGGAATCCTCCGCCGAAAAGCGATACGCGGGCCGCGGCTTGAACCAATTGGCATAGGCGTAACCCATCACTTTCCCTTGCGCTTCCACCAGCAAATAGGGAAGGCCTTTGCTCAACACGTCGCGCCACCGCTGCGCCATCTCCGTCTCTGACGGCGGCTCTGTCTCAAAAGTTCCCGTGCCGTGCAACACGTGATGGGCGTAGATCGCCGTGATGCTGGGAATATCTGCTTGGGTGGCTGGACGAATGTTCATGGTCTCGCTAGTGTAAATCGCACCACAGCCGGATTTGGACAGGCGTTGAATATCGGGTCTATAATCTCAGGCTTTGCAGCGTTTCGATGGCCAGGTGGTCAGTCGTGTGTCTCAGGCGCTGAAAAACCGTGAACACATCAAGGAATCAGTATGGTCGTCATTCGACTCTCACGTGGTGGCTCTAAAGCACGCCCGTTCTATAACATCGTGGTTGCCGACAAGCGCAATCGCCGCGACGGTCGCTTCATCGAGCGTTTGGGTTTCTACAACCCCCTCGCTGCCGGTCAAGCTGAGTCGCTGCGCGTTGCTCAAGACCGCTTGAACCACTGGTTGTCTGTTGGCGCACAGCCTTCTGACACCGTCAAGCGCCTGATGAAAGACGCTGCCAAAGCCGCTGCCTGATCAGCGTTGCTAGGCCGAGCGCGCACACCGCACCTGCGGTCTGCGCGCTTTTTTTATGTGTTGGAGTGATTGAATGGAACGACCGCAGTCCCCCCCGTGGCAAACATGTGAAGTCCCTGAAGATTTGATTGAGCTGGGTCGCTTGGCCGGTCCCTGGGGCGTCAAAGGCTGGAGCAAAGTTGTGCCTTACAGCCAAGACGCCGATGTGCTGATGCAAGCGTCTCAGTGGTATCTGCGTCCTCCCGAGGGGCGGTTTGGACGAGGCTTCACCGCGTTTGCAGGCGCCGTGAGTGTCGAAGTCGAGCAGTGCAAGCCGCACGGTGATGGCTTGGTGGCGCTGATTGAGGGCATCCGCGATCGCGATTTGGTTGCATCGATCAAAGGCGCCTCGGTTTGGGTACCAAGACGCCACTTTCCACCACCTGCAGACGGCGAATACTATTGGGTGGATTTGTTGGGGCTGGAGGTGGTCAATCGCGAAGGTGTCGGGCTCGGGCGTGTGGTTGATCTGATGTCCACTGGGCCACATTCGGTGTTGGTGCTCAAGCAAGCTGAGGCCGGTGAGGATGTGGAGCGACTCATTCCATTTGTACCGGCATACGTCGATGAGGTTGATTTGGCGCAGGGTCGGGTGCTCGTGGATTGGCAACCAGATTATTGAATGTTGGAGAGTTGATCTGCCATGCGATTCGATGTTGTCACGCTTTTCCCTGAAATGTTCGAGCCCTTCTTGCGTTCCGGTGTGACGCGACGCGCATACGAG
>JALQVJ010000094.1 GCA_023260355.1 Burkholderiaceae bacterium
GGTTTTCATGATCGCGCTGTCAAACAGGTTGCCAGATAGGTTGATGAAACCTGCGTGGTCCTTAATCGGGGTTTCGATGGGTTTGATCACATCTGTGTTGATGATTTCCGCATCTGCGCAGTTTTCGTGCTTGGGCTGATGGCTTTGGCGCTGGTCTTTCTGGTGGTCGCATTGATTTGGTCGGCCATCACCGGACAGAAGCATCCCGTGCAACAAGTGTGGGCCCGGGCACGCAGCACCCAGCAACAAGTTTGGCAAGCATCGCGTGGCCGGCGAGATCGCGCGGGCGCTGCACCCGCCAACTCGCGCACAGGAGACGCGTTGCAGGACGTGACCGATGTTCAGGACGTGAGCGACAAGTCCAAACCCTGACCCAGGCGTTGCGCAGTGCGCGAGCGGCCTTTGAGCCTGACCAGTGCCTTGCTGTGCCAGCGGCTCAATCGGGTTCAGACCGGCTCGCCGCGGCGCTCTTTGTTGACATCTCGAGCGCAGCGGCATATGCCACGTTTTTCGACACGCCCGTGAGCGTCACTGCGAGCTGGACCGCCGTCTTCAGTGGCACGTGTGGCAACAGCGCTTCAAGTGCATCCACGACTTGCGCCGGGGTACCGGCGTCGGCAGGTGCAATCGGTGCCGGATGCAATGCAAAAACAAACTCGCCGCGTTGGTTCTGCGCATCGGATTGCAGCCACCCGCCGAGTGCATCGCATGGCAGCGTATGGATATGTTCATAGCGCTTTGTCAATTCACGGCCGATGCTCAGCGTCCTGCCGCTCCACTCGCGCAAATCCTGGGCCAGCTTGTCCAAGCGGTGCGGTGCCTCCAGCCAGACAACCACTTGGGGGCTGGCCCAAATGTGCTTCAGCGCCGTTGACCTGTCGCTGCCCTTTGCCGGCAAGAAGCCGACGAAGCGAAAGCCTTGTGCGGTCCATTGGTGCGGGTCAGAGACTTGACCCCATGCGCTTGCCAGCGCCGTGATGCTGGATGCACCGGGAAGCGGGATCACGCGATAGCCGCCCGCCCGTGCAGCGGCCCCCAAAATAGCCCCTGGATCGCTGACACCAGGCGTACCCGCGTCACTGACATAGGCGACGCGTTCGCCGCGGGCTAGGCGCTCCATGACTTTGGTCGCGCCTTCGTGTTCGTTGTGCATGTGGACAGCCATCAACGGTTTGTGTAGTCCGTACGTCTGCATCAATTGGCTGGTGTGCCGGCTGTCTTCGCAGGCCACCGCATCAACCAGGTCCAGCACGTGAAGCGCACGCAGCGTGATATCTGCCATGTTTCCAATGGGCGTGGCCACCACATAGAGCGCGGATTTTGGGTAGTCTTGTGAGCTGGCCGCCTCACGTGCGGCGCTCAACGCGGAAACAAACGATGCAGTCACTGCTCAACCTGTCGGCAAAAACCACGACCAAGGCGACCGGCGATCTGGCCGAACAGCAAGCCCTTGACGCGATGCTGCGGCAGGGCTTGCGCTTGCTGGCGCGCAACTACAAAACACCTGGGCGTGGTGGGGGTGAAATTGATTTGATTATGCAAGAGCCCGGCGGCACCGTGGTGTTTGTTGAGGTTCGGTTGCGGCAGTCTCCAAAATTTGGCGGTGCATTGGCCAGTGTTGGGGTGACAAAACAGCACCGCTTGGTGATCGCGGCGCGGCACTTTCTGCAAAGTTTGCCAGCCATGCCGCCATGTCGATTCGATGTCATCGGTTTTGCGGCTACACCCAACCAATCGGGGGCCTTGGAAGTGCGAGATATGGTTTGGGCAAGAGGTGCATTCGACGCGTTTTGACGCTCGCTTTGCAGCAAGGTCAGCAAATCGCCAAGTGGAGCGATATGATTGGCAGATGCTCACGCCAAGGCTAGAACAGCAATTCATCGATAGCGCTGATTTCAAGTATCAGTGCGGGCAAACGCTCGCTGCGCCCCTGTCAGCAGCGGTTGAGGCGATGTTGGCGGCACTGACGGCAGGTGGCCGGGTTTGGTGCGTCGGGGCTGGACCGACTGCAGGTTTGGCGAGCTATGCATCGCACCTGCTGACGCATGGCTTCGAGCGCGATCGGCCGGAGTTGTCATCGATGCCTCTGCATCAAGGGGATGGTGACGAGGCTGCGACCATGCTCAAGCGGTTGCGCGCGCATGTCGCGCAAGACGATGTGCTTTGGGTGATGAGCCTGTGTCGATCAGAGCGAACATTGATCCCTGTCATTGAGGCGGCGCAAGATCGTGGCATCACGGTGATCGCGCTGGTGGCAGGTGAAGGCGGTGATTTGATGGACTGCCTATTGGACACGGATGTCGTTGTGAGCATCGTGCATCCCCGTGTCAGCAGAATGCTAGAGGGTTTGCACATGGCGATTCACGCCGTGTGCGACGGTATCGATTTGCAATTATTGGGAGAAGAATCTTGAAGAACATGACACGAACCCTGGGCGCTCGAGCCAGCTCCGTCGCCGCGCTGCTTGTGCTGAGCTTGTCGATGAGTGCGTGCGCACCGTTGTTGATCGGGGGCGCTGCGACGACTGCGGTCGTCGCCAATGATCGGCGAAGCAGTGGTGCTTTTTTGGAGGATGCCAGTATCGAGCTGAAGGTCAACCAAAAGATCGAGGCTGCAATGAAAGGTCGCGCGCACTTGAGTGTCACCAGCTTCAATCGCCGCGTCTTGCTGACAGGTGAGGTGGCGACGCCGGCACTCAAGGCATTGGCACAAGAGCTTGCCAAAGGCGTGCCCAACGTCGCCTTGGTGGTCAATGAACTCGTGGTCGCAGGGAATGCATCTACCACCCAAAGAGCGGCTGATGCCTTGTTGTTGTCGCGCGTGAAGATCGCCTTGATCGCCGCACAAAATATCGATGCTTCGATCGCCAAAGTGGTGGCTGATCGCGGCCAGATCTATTTGATGGGTTTGATGACCGCAAGGGAAGCGGACGCGGTGACCGAGGTGGTTCGACGCGTATCTGGCGTGCAGGGGGTGGTTCGAGTCATCGAGGTGATCAGCGAACAGCAGCTCAAGCAGTATGAAAAAGCGGCTGCAAAAAATGCGGGCTCCGCTGCGAAATAAAACGATCGAATAAGACCTTTAAACCAAAAGCCCGGCATCAGCCGGGCTTTTTTGTGGCGCATGTCGTCGGCGCCCATCAACGCAGGCGTTTGATCAAGCTCGATGTGTCCCAGCGGTTGCCGCCCATGCGTTGCACATCCGCATAAAACTGGTCGACCAAAGCCGTCACGGGCAGTCGCGCGCCGTTGCGATTGGCTTCTGCCAAAACCAAACCCAAGTCCTTGCGCATCCAGTCCACGGCGAACCCAAAATCGAAGTGGTTGTCCACCATGGTTTTGCCACGGTTGTCCATTTGCCAGCTCTGTGCAGCGCCTTTGCCGATCACATCCAAAACCTGGTGCATATCCAACTGGGCTGCTTGACCAAAGGCAATGGCCTCGGACAGGCCTTGCACCAGACCCGCGATACAAATTTGATTGACCATCTTGGTGAGTTGTCCGCTGCCGCTGGGTCCCATCCAAGTGAAGGCCCTGGAAAAAGCCATGGCGATGGGGCGCGTCCGATCGAATGCCGCTGAGTCACCGCCGCACATCACAGTCAACATGCCGTTTTGTGCGCCCGCTTGGCCGCCTGAGACGGGCGCGTCTATGAAGCTGACCCCTTTCGCATCTGCAACCTCCGCCAACTCGCGGGCGACATTGGCAGAGGCCGTGGTGTGGTCAACCAAAACCGACCCTGGCTGCATACCCGCCAGAGCACCAGATTCACCGAGCACAACGCTGCGCAAATCATCGTCATTGCCCACACAAACAAATACATAGTCTGCGCCCTTTGCCGCAAGTGCAGGCGTCGAGGCAGCCGCAATTCGGTTGGCATCCACGCCGTGCTGGGTCAATTCGGCCACCCAGGCTTGTGCTTTGCCGGGTGTGCGGTTGTAAACCTTCACCTGATGCCCGGCTTTGGCCAGGTGTGCGGCCATGGGATAGCCCATCACGCCTAGGCCGATGAAGGCACAAGTGCTGGCGGTGGTTGGATCGTAGGATTTGGGGTTGAAGCTGCTCATGTGTGGGTCTTTATACGGAACGAAATATGTCATTATGCGACTCGACTCTGATTCCAGATGCCACTCTGAGTACACCCGTTGAGCCTCTATGACTATTGAGAACGCCATCGATACGCTTTGGTCAGATCGCCTGAAAGCCGTGCAGCAACGCATCGAATTGGCTGCGCGTGCCGTGGGGCGAAGCCCGGACGAGATCCGGCTTTTGGCCGTTTCCAAAACCTTCCCGGCAGATGCGGTGGCACAAGTGCATGCCGCTGGACAACTGGCGTTTGGTGAAAACTACATCCAAGAGGGCATCGACAAAATTGCGGCGCTCCAAAGCGTGCGTGGCGAGCTCGAGTGGCACTGCATCGGACCGATCCAAAGCAATAAAACGCGATGGGTGGCCGAACACTTTGACTGGGTGCAAACCGTCGACCGGCTAAAAATTGCCCAGCGGTTGAATGACCAGCGCCCTGCCGAGATGGCGCCCTTGAATGTCCTCATCCAAGTCAACATCGACAGTGGCGCCACGAAGTCTGGCGTCTCGCCCAACGAGGCCGAGGCACTCGCGCAAGCCCTCATGCGCTTGCCTCGCCTTCGGCTGCGGGGGCTGATGTGTATTCCAGACCCCCAGCCTGACTGGCAAGCGCAATGTGCAATTTTTCGGCAAGCGAGAGATTTGTTTGACGGTTGGCGAGCTCAGGGCTGGGCGATGGACACCTTGTCGATGGGGATGAGCGCCGATCTTGAGGCGGCTGTGGCCAGTGGCTCCACGATGGTCCGCATCGGCTCTGCGCTGTTTGGCCAACGCAGCTATTCCTCCGCTGTTTGAGTTGGCGATTGAGGCGTAGGATGCGGGGGTGTTTCACTCATCCGCTTCCTCATGAACGCCAACGCACAGCAGATCGAGCAGTGGCTCGATCAACACCACATCACTGAAGTCGAGTGCCTCATCCCTGATATGGCCGGTCAGGCGAGAGGCAAAATTGTGCCGCGCCACAAGTACAAGCCCGGCGCTGGACTGCGACTCCCGGAGGCGGTGCTGTGCATGAGTGTCACAGGCGACTACCCTGAAGAAGACTTCACGTCGGTTGCTGATCCAGATATGCGCTTGGTGCCTGATGGCAGCAGCGTGCGCCCAGTGCCCTGGGCGAAGGAGCCGACTGCCCAAATCATCCATGACTGTGAGCGATTTGACGGTTCAGCCGTTGACCTCTCGCCACGCCACGTTCTCAAACGCATTTTGAAGTGCTACGAGCAAGAGGGCTGGGCACCCATTGTGGCGCCGGAAATGGAGTTTTACCTGGTGCAGGTTGAGCCGGATGAAGACATCCCGCTCAAGCCACCGATCGGGCGCACCAAGCGCACCGAGGCCGGGATGCAAAGCTTTTCAATTGACTCGGTGAATGAGTACGACGATATCTTTGATGTGATGTACGACTGGTGCGAGGCGCAGGGCATTCAGTTGGATACGTTGATTCACGAGATGGGCACCGCTCAGATGGAGATCAATCTCGACCATGGGGAGCCGCTGGCTTTGGCGGATCAGGTCTTCTTGTTCAAGCGCACGATCCGAGAGGTCGCGATTCGGCACCAGATGTATGCCACGTTCATGGCCAAGCCGATGCAGGGACAGCCCGGCAGCGCGATGCACTTGCATCACAGCGTGGTCGATATGAAAACGCGACAGAATATTTTTTCGCTCGCGGACGGTGGTGAATCTGACATGTTTCGCTATTTCATTGGGGGCTTGCAAAAGTACTTGCCGGCCGCGACTTTGTTTTTCGCTCCGTACGTGAACAGCTATCGCCGGCTGTCGCGTTACACCTCGGCACCCATCAATTTACAGTGGGGCTACGACAACCGCACGTGCGGTCTGCGCGTGCCGCACGCTGACCCCCAAGACCGGCGAGTCGAGAACCGCTTGGCGGGCGTCGATGTGAACCCGTATCTGGTCATGGCGGTGAGTTTGGCTTGTGGGTATTTAGGGATGAAAGAGGGCTGCGTGCCGAGCCAACCGCTGGCCGGTAGCGCGTATGAACAGCCGCAACAGTTGCCGACGCACATGGATGATGCGATTGACAAGTTGCGCCGTTGCGAGCCGCTGGCCGAATTGTTCGGTTCGCATTTCATTGAAACGTACTGCGCCATCAAGGCATCGGAATACCACGAGTTTTTCGAAGTGATCAGTCCGTGGGAGCGCCGCCATCTCTTGTTGAACGTGTGAGGCGTGTCCATCGCGGTTGCCGTGTCCGCACAGGGGTGCAGAGTTGACGCAACCGCGGGCGTTCACACCCAATGGTTGAGCACCAGCGGGATCAGGAGTGATGCGAGCAAGACCTGCAACCCCAGTCCCAGACCGGCATAAGCGCCTGCGTCCTCGTCAACTTGCATCGCCCTGGCAGCACCAATGCCGTGCGCAGCGGTGCCCAGCGCAAAACCGCGAATACGCCAATCGCGTGGACTCTGGCCAAGGCCCATCCAAGCAAACAGGTATTTGCCACTCAATGCGCCAACCATGCCGGTGATGACTGCAAACACGGCCGCCAGTGCCGGTATGCCGCCGATCGTTTCCGCCACGCCCATGGCCACAGGTGCAGTGATCGATTTGGGTACCAACGACCGCATCACATCCGCAGGGAGGTCCAGCGCCCACGCGATCGCACCTGCACTCACTGCCGCACATCCGCCGCCAACCAAAGCCGCCAAAAGCAAGCGCCAGCCATGCGAGATCAACTCATGCCGCCGCTGCCACAGGGGCCAGCCCAAGGCGACCACCGCTGGGCCGAGCAAAAAATGGATGAATTGCGCGCCAGAAAAATAGGTGGGATAGGCCACTCCGGTGAGGTGCAGCGCAGTGGCCAGGATGGCGACAGATACAAACACTGGGTTGGCCCAAGGTGCTTGGTGGGTCGCGGCATACAAGCCCTGTGATGCGCCGTAGACCAGCAAGGTTGCTGTCAAGCCAAACAGCGGCGTCGACGACAAATAGACCCACAACTCGACGAAGTCAGTCATGGCGAATCCTTGCTTGCAGACCCTGCCTGGGGCGCTACAGGCCACAGTGCGCGCAGACAAAGCGCGCAGGTCCACAATCCAATCCAAGTGGACAACACGATGACCACAAGCAAGCGAACCCCCGCGCTTTCAAGCAACCCAAGGTGCGTGACCACGCCGACGCCGACAGGAACAAAGAGCAAAGACAGGTGCTGCAACAAGAACTGCGCGACGGGGGCCACTTCGCGCCGCAGCGATTCCCAAAATAGCGCCGGGATCAACAGCACCATGCCCACCACAGGTCCCGGAAAAGGCAGCGCTAAGCTTCGCGCCAGCAACTCCCCCAGGGTCTGAAGCAGCAGCAAAGCGGCAAAGCCGCGCAGGATAGGCATGGCTGAAAGCGGTGGTTAAAACCGCTCCAGCTCCGGGAAAGACAGCTTGCCGCCGCGCACCAGCATCTTGCCGTACTCGGCACAGCGGTTGAGTGTCGGAATACATTTGCCAGGGTTCAACAGGCCACTGGGGTCAAATGCGGCTTTGACCCCCAACATCTGTTCGCGCTCCTCTGGGCTGAACTGCACACACATGGAGTTGAGCTTCTCCACACCCACGCCATGTTCGCCAGTGACTGTGCCGCCCATCGCCACACTGGTCTCCAAAATATCTGCACCAAACAACTCACAACGGTGCAATTGGTCAGGATCATTGGCATCGAACAAGATCAAGGGGTGCAGGTTGCCATCGCCGGCATGAAACACGTTGGCACAACGCAGTTGGTATTTCTTCTCCATCTCTGCGATGGCCAGCAGAATATCCGCCAAGCGTTTGCGGGGAATGGTCGAGTCCATGCACATGTAGTCTGGACTGATGCGCCCCGAAGCAGGGAATGCGTTTTTGCGACCGCTCCAAAACCGCAGCCGTTCGGCTTCGTCTTTGCTCACGGCAATGGCGGTTGCACCCGCTGCGCGAAGGACGTCGCTCATGCGCTGGATTTCATCCTCCACCTCTTGCGCCGTGCCATCGCTTTCACACAACAAGATCGCCTCAGCGTTCAAGTCGTAGCCGGCGTGGACGAAGTCTTCCACGGCAGCCGTCATGGGCTTGTCCATCATTTCAAGCCCGGCAGGGATGATGCCAGCCCCGATCACGGCTGCCACGGCATCGCCCGCTTTGCGCACGTCGTCAAAGCTGGCCATGATGCAGCGCGCCAATGCCGGTTTGGGGACCAGCTTGACGGTGACTTCTGTGACGACCGCCAACATCCCCTCGCTTCCCACCAAAACCGACATCAAGTCGTAACCTGGCGTGTCTAGAGCCTCAGTGCCAAACGTGACTGGCATACCATCTACCGTAAACCCCTTGACCTGCATGACGTTGTGCAGAGTGAGTCCGTACTTCAGACAGTGGACGCCGCCGGAGTTCTCGGCCACATTGCCGCCAATGGTGCAGGCGATTTGACTGCTCGGATCTGGCGCGTAGTACAGGCCATGCTGCGCGGCTGCCTCGCTGATGGCGAGGTTGCGCACCCCACTTTGCACGACGGCAATTTGGCGCAAAGGGTCGATGCGCACGATGCGATTGAACTTGGCCAACGAGAGCGTGACGCCTTGTGCATGGGGCAGTGCGCCCCCCGACAAACCGGTGCCGGCGCCGCGCGCGACGACCGGCACTTGCATCTCCGCACAGACGCGGAGTACGGCGGCGACCTGGGCCTCCGTCTCGGGCAGGGCCACGATCATTGGTCGCTGGCGGTAGGCGGTCAGGCCATCGCATTCGTAGGGCGTGGTGTCTTCCCCGTGCCAAAGCAATGCGTGCTCAGGCAAATGGTTGCGCAAAGCCGCCAGCACCAACAACTGGCGTTGCTTCTTGGGGGCGAGGTGAGCGGTTTCGACAGCAGTGTTCATCGCGCCAGTTTAGGGGAAACGGGGGCTTTGTGGGATGAAACGGTTTGCATGCCTTTGTGAGCGAAATTTCATCCCCGCCGGGCGCGGCGGCCTCACACCAGCGACTTTTGCAACCACTCAGCGAATGATGCGCACTCCCACCGCTCCATGGCGCCGCTGCGCCAGCACAAGTAATGCGCGTGGGGGCTGGGCACGTTGCGCTCGAACAGCCGCACCAAACTGCCGTTCTCCAACCAAGGCGCGCCCAAGTGCAAGCGCACCAGCGCGACGCCGAGTGACTGGGCGGCGGCATCGCACATCAAGCCGACATCGTTGAAGGATGAACCTTCAATTGGCTCTGGCCAGTCCAAATCGTGGGCGGCAAACCAAGTGCGCCAAGGCTCCAGGGGTGAGCGCAACAGGCGCTCATTCGCCAAATCATGGACCGACTCAAACGGGCCGCGTTCACGCAGATAGGCTGGCGAAGCCAGAGGCGTGACCTCATCTTTCAGAATGCACTGGTGTTCGACGTCAGCGTAGCGACCGGTGCCATAGCGGATCGTGAGATCGGCATCTTCAGCCACCACATCGAGCAACGGAATAGAGACTTGGAGTGTCAGATCGATTTCTGGATACGCGTCGGCAAAGCTTTTGAGTCTTGGCATCAAGATCGATCGTGCGAACGTGGGCGTCACAGCAACCCGCAACTTGCGCCGACCGGGTGCCGCATCGTGTGAGGGAAAGTGCGCCAATGAAGCCAGCCCTTCACGCACGTGCGCCAAATACTCGCTGCCTTCGGTGGTGAGCGAAAAGTCGGTTCGCCCAAATAGTTTCGCGCCCAGCTGTTGCTCCAGTTGCCTCACCCGGTGACTGACAGCACTCGGCGTCACGCACAGTTCTTCAGCGGCTTGGGTGACGCTGCGCAAGCGCGCCAATGCTTCGAACGTCAACAGGCATTGAATGGGTGGAATCCGTGTGCTCATGGGTCGTGGTGGGGAGAACAGCGCACATTGTCGCAGTTTGGGATCGCCGTTCGGTGTCACGCGAGGACGCTCAAAGCGAGTGACGCGCCACGGACTCCGTGCCAGAATGATTGCCTGACTGAACCAACCGAGGAGCCTCACCGTGGGTGCCACTGAACTCAACACAGCCCTTAACTTTGACCACCACTGGGTGCCGTTCACCCCGAACAAAGACTTCCGCCGTGACCCGCGCGTCATGGTGGCTGCCGATGGCATGTTCTGCACCACTCACGATGGGCGACAGGTCTTGGATGGCGTCTCAGGCTTGTGGTGTGTCGGACTGGGACACAACCGTCGCCCGATTGCAGAGGCCATCACGCAACAGCTTGGGCGGCTGGATTACGCCACGGCATTCCAGTCCACCAACGACCAAGCGTTTGCTGCCGCTCAGGCGATTGCAGACATGGCGCCGGTGGGGCTTGAAAAAGTCATGTTTTGTAATTCAGGCTCCGAGGCTGCGGACACGGCCTTGAAGTTGGCGTTGGCATATCACCGGGCCACTGGGCAAGCGCAGCGCACTGTGTTCATCGGGCGAGAGCGCGGCTACCACGGCGTTGGGTTTGGGGGCATGAGTGTGGGCGGCATTGGTGGCAATCGCAAGGCGTTTGGCGCTCAGATGCTGCCTCGCGTGGATCACATGCAATTCATTCACGATCCAGTCAACCACGCGTATATCCACAACGAGCTGCCGGAATGGCAAACCGACCCGCTCTTGGATCTGGAGCAACGGATTCTGCCTTTGCACGATCCCAGCAACGTGGCCGCCATCATCGTGGAGCCTGTGGCGGGCAGCGCGGGCTGGTACATCCCTCCCAAAGGCTACCTCCAGCGGTTGCGCCAGATTTGCGACAAGCACGGGATTTTGCTGATTTTTGACGAGGTCATCACCGGTTTTGGCCGCTTGGGCGCCGCCTTTGGTGCAGACTTTTTTGGGGTCACGCCCGACATCTTGACCTTTGCCAAATGTGTGACCAATGGCGTGATCCCGCTTGGCGGCATCATCGCGAAAAAAGCGGTGTTCGATGCGCTTGAAACGGGACCGGCGCACTTGTCAGAGTTCGCCCACGGCTACACGTACTCAGGGCACCCTGTGGCCTGCGCTGCAGCGGTCGCCACCTTGAAGCTGCTGAAAGAAGAACAGTTGTTCGCTCGCTCCGCCAAGATGGGCCCCCTGCTTGGTGACGCCATGCATCAGGCCTTTACGGGCATGCCTGGCGTCATCAGCATCCGCTCGATTGGTTTGGCTGCAGCGGTTGAACTGGCTCCCATCGAAGGCACGCCTGGCAAACGCGGATATGAGGTGTTTTTGGATTGCTATCACCAAGGCGTGTTGGTGCGCCCCGCTGGGGACAATTTGGTGTTCTGTCCGCCGTTCATCGTGGAGCCTGCGCAAATCGACCAAATGGTCAGCACCTTGGCTGCGGCTGTTCGGAGACACGTTTGAGGCGATGGGTCGCCTCTTGGCGAACGGCAGTTCCGCCGCCTGTGGTAGCGCTAGGGTCCGCCATGGGTATGGCGATCGCCGTACCCGACATCCCAGGCTGGTCGGGCGCTTGGGCGTTTCACCAAGCGATGGGGGTGGCCATTGCACTGACGGCAGTGTGGTGGATGGCTCTGGCGCTTTGGACTTTGATCAGGCAGCGCACCACTTTCAATCCACTCGTCCCGGCACAGGCCAGTCATTTGGTCACCCACGGGGTGTTTGCTCGCAGTCGCAACCCCATTTACTTGGCCGATTTGATGGTGTTGTTGGGTTGGTGGTGCTGGCTGGGTGACTGGACGGCGGGGTGGGGTTTGCTTGCGTTTTGGGTTTGGATGTCTGCTATGCAAATCCCAGCCGAAGAAGCGGCTTTGAGGGCGCATTTCGGCGACGCGTTTGCCGAGTACTGCGCCCGTGTGCGGCGCTGGGTTTGACTTGAAGGTGCGGTCGGCGACTGCCCCAGCGCCGCTAACGCGTGGGTTTGCCCCAGCGCTCGCGCAGCTCAGCGCAATAGTCTTTCTCTAGTACCTTGGGGGTGAGCCACTCGCGATCAAACGCCCCCTGCTCGGCGCTTGCATGGTTGGCACTGCGCATGTGAGTGCTCAGGGTTCTGGCCGCTATTGCGCTCGGCAAATGCACAGGGATGCCATGGCGCTTGTCCGCATGGGCGCTGCCGCACAGCATGACCACGGTCTGCTGATCCGTCACGTGCGCGGCGATGGTCGCCGCCATGCGGCGGTCCTTGGCGATTTGGATGCGCGCCATGGGTGCCCACTGTGATTCCGGCAGCAAATCGCAATGGCCTGTTTTCACGGCATCGCGCAGAGCGGCTAGCGTGGCCGGAGACACGGTGGCATCCAGGCTTTGGTCTTGCATGGCTGCGCCCAGATCTGCGCGTTTCAAATTGGCACCTCGCACGGGGATGCCGGCTCGAACCGCGGCCATGATCGCCTCAGCATAGTCGGGCCAGGGCCACGCTTGTGCGGTCCACGCCAGTCGGGCTTGCACTTGTTCGGCGGTCGCGTTGGGTGCCAAGCCTTCGGTGTGGTGGGGGGCATCGGCCATTTCTAGCAGCAACGCGTGCAAGCGTTGCTTTTGGATCAGCGCGGCAACCACTTCGGCTTGCAACGCATGGTGCGCTGGCGCATCGTGTTGCTCGCCCAAAATCAAAACGGCACTTTGCCAAATGGCGTCATTCGGCGGGATGCTATCGACTTTGAAGTACGGGTTCGCGTCCGACTGCCTCGCAACCGTGATCGGCGCGCACGCTGAGACAGCCCAAGCTGCCAATGCCGCGCCGCACCACTCTCTGCGCCGCCACATAAATGTTCAGTGCAGGATCAGCGGGTTTTGGGCAAGCGTGGCATAGCCCTCAAGGGTGGTTTCCACCTCATCTTGGGTCGGTGCTTGGCGTTGCCACTGGGTCAGTCGCTCTTGGAACAATTCTGCCCAAGACCCATCAAGAAACAATTCTTTCCCAGTCCGTTTGTCGACGATTTCGAAACCATGCCGTGGCATTTGTGGGCCGGTCGCTGGCTGATCATCGCCTTGCACTGGGTGGGCGTCCACATGCACCACCGAAAACGTTTCAGAGTCATAAAGCATGTTCATGGTGTGGACCTCATCGATTGAAAACACAGACCGCGGATTCATCATAACCGGGCTCAAGTATTTGCCCAATCATGCTGGTGTGGGATTGAATCCCAATCCTGAAATGTGGGTTGAGCTTCAAATTTCAAGTGCTGTTGTGCACCGCGCCATGAACCTGAGTTGGCATGCAGCATCGCACCGAGAGAGGCCGCATGGCGCACCATGGGTGTCGGCGTCTGAGCTCGCTAGGGAAGCAATCGGTGCGCCCGCAACACCTGGGTGGCAGCGTCGCCATTCGATTCTTGAATGATCAACTTCGCGGGCATCCAGTAGAGCCGTGGCGCCAGCCACAGTGTCGCCTGCTGCGAGCCGCGCTGTGGGTCGACGCGCTCCAGCCGCCAGGTCTCCAAGGGCCCTTCGCCGGTGACCAGTGTTTCTTTCCCTTGAATTTCGAATTCCCAATGGTGCAAACGGCTGCCGCTGATGACCGGGATGCGAACGCGCTTTTCCCCTTGGTCTTGCGCAGCCACCGTCCTGCGTCCGATATCGATCAACATGCTGACGCGGTCTTGGCCGTCTGCAGGCCACGGCAGTTGCGCGCCGTCCGGGAGGGTTACTTTGTTTTGCTGGGGTGAAAAAGACCAGGTTTCGACTTTGCGCTTGTGGTCTTGAAATTTCAGCGGCACAAGGCCAGCTGGCGATGCATGGCCCGTGCTGCTTTGCGTGCGCTTGAATACAAACAAGGCCGAGATCATCAGACTTGCGTCGTAATCGCCTGCGCGCTGTTGCCAACGCAGCTCTCCATCGCCGTGCAGTTGGAGGCCTTTGGCGGCCACCTCGACGTCATAGCTGATCACCATGGGCGGTGGCGGTTGCCATGGAGCGGCCTGTGCGCATCCCATGAACAGCCAGGCCAAGCAGGTTCTGGCGACACTGCGACACAGGCTTGCAGGCTTCGAGGCCAAGGCAAGCGCGTCGCGCAGAGCCCCGTCCCAAGTGCGGCAACGCAGGGACGTGGCGTTGGGGATGCAGTCCATGAAAAGGCGGTCGACGTTGAATGCCATGAGAGGATTCTAGAATCTCTTCATCGGCATGGCGTCGGTTGTTCGACTCCCTTGCCCAATGATGGAAAGTTTGAAATGAAATTAGCGACGTACAAAGATGGCTCGCGCGATGGGCAACTGGTGGTGGTGTCCCGAGACCTGACTCAAGCCCATTACGCGACTGGTATCGCCAACACGCTGCAACAAGCGCTGGATGACTGGAACTTCATTGCGCCGCAGTTGGAGGACTTGTCGCTTGCACTGAACCAGGGCAAGACGCGCCACACATTTGCGTTCGACCCTCACATGTGCATGGCCCCCCTGCCTCGCGCCTACCAGTGGGCTGACGGCTCGGCCTATTTGAATCATCTGGAATTGGTGGGCAAAGCAAATGACACGGATATGCCAGCAGAATACCTGACCCGCCCCTTGGTGTACCAAGGAGGCAGCGACGATCTTCAGGGTGCGCGGGACCCGATCTGGGTTGAAGACACCGCCTGGGGGGTGGATTTCGAAGCCGAGTTGGCCGTGATCACTGGCGATGTCCCGATGGGTGTCAGTCCCGAGCAAGCGCTGGAGTCCATCCGTTTGCTCACCTTGGTCAATGACGTGAGCTTGCGGCGTTTGATCCCTGCTGAGTTGAAAACCGGTTTTGGCTTCTTTCAGGGCAAGCCCGCCACCACCATGGGGCCTGTTGCGGTGACCCCGGATGAGTTGGGCTCAGCATGGCGTGATGGGCGAGTACACCTCACCATGCAGTGCATCTGGAATGGGCGCAAAGTCGGGATGTGTGAAGCAGGTCCCGAAATGGGTTTCCATTTCGGACAAATCATCGCGCACATGTGCAAGACCAGGCGCGCGCGCGCGGGCACCATCGTTGGCAGCGGCACGGTCAGCAACAAGGACTGGAGCCACGGGTACAGCTGCATCGCCGAAAAGCGCATGATGGAAAAAGTCACCGATGGCCATGCCACCACGGACTTCATGCAGTGGGGCGACACCATCCGCATTGAGATGAAGGGCAAAGACGGGCAAAGCCTGTTTGGTGCGATCGAGCAGTCAGTTCAGCACCCCAACGGGGACGTGCCTGGCGCGAGCTCGGGCGATGACCTCGCGCCAGAGCAATAAGCCGCGACTGCTGGAGCGCCCAATCAAGCGTGCTCGGCCACGTCTGACCAGCTTCGGTAGCCTTTGATTTCGATGGGGTTGCCGAAAGGATCTTTGAAAAACAGGGTTGACTGTTCGCCGGGTTGCCCCTGGAAGCGGAGCTGAGGCTCAATCACCATCGGCACAGCGTGCTTCGCGAGGCGATCGCGCAGCCGTTCCCAGTCGGGTTGCAACACCACCAAGCCAAAGTGTGGCATGGGCACCATGTGTTGACCCACTTTGCCCGTATTGGCGGTGGCGAACGGCTGCCCGAGGTGCATGGAGAGTTGGTGCCCCATCCAAACCACGTCGACCCATGTCTCACTGCGTCGTCCGGGTTGCGCCCCCAAGACATCGACATAGAAGCGCTCGGCTGTGTCAAGGTCAGTCACGTTGAAGGCCAAATGAAAATAAGATTGAGGAACAGTCATAGGCAACAAGTTGGTGTTGGTTTCGTGCGCAGTGTGTCAGGCTTGGCCATGAGCCGCGACCGAGTTGGCGAGTAGGCTTGCGCCGCAGATGGTCTCCTCGCAGCGCAGGCACGCGCCCTGAGCGCCCTTGGCCAAAGGCGCAGACCCATCCCGGGGGCTGGCGATCAGCCGCCCCCTGTCCTCTCGCGCAATGGCCAGAGCAACCCAGACCCGATCAGCAGCAGAAGGCCTGTGACCACCAGTGCCCATGTGTCTCGGCCTGTGCTGGCAATCACACTGGCTGTGGCTGCGGGCGCCAAGACTTGCGCAACGCCATAAGCCAAGGTGAGCCTGGCCATCGTCTTGCCGGGGTTCGAGGGCGACATTTTTCCTGCCACAGCGAGGCTGGTTGCAACGATGCCAGAGAACGTCGACCCGAACAGAATCGCGGCAACCAAGGTGCTCCACAAACTGGGGGACAACGCTGGCAACAAGACCGAGAGCGACTGCAAGGCCAAGGCCACCATGATCACTTTGATTTGGCCATATTTGCGGCCGATGCGGTCCCAAACCACGGCGCCGATTGAGCCGAAAACGCCGACCAAGATCCATGCGATGGGGCCTTGTGCACCCATACCGGCGGCGCGTACCACCATGGCCACGGTGTAAGTAGCGCTGACGGCAAAACCCACGCCGGCGAGGAAATACATCACCACCATGCGCCACAGCCATGCCGAACTGATGGGGGCAGGCGGCGCAGTGTTGGCCGCGGCAATAGGCGGTGGATCAGGCCTGAAGAACAAGGCGACAGCGAGCAATATGCCGCCCACCGCGGTGTATCCCCACCATTGTTGAACCCAAGTCCAATGCAGTGGCACAAAAGCCAATGCCATGAGGCCCGTGAGCACGATGGACAAGCCGGCTCCTGTGAAGTAGCCGCCCAATTCCGCGCGGTGCCCATGGCGCATCAGCCAGCCCAACACCAGGCCTGAGCCGAGCAACATGCCAGCCGCGCCGCTGAGTCCGCCCAGATATCGCGACAACAACCACACCCAGGGCTCACTCGATAGGGCCATGGCTGCGGTGCTGAGGGCGCCCAAAACCAAACCCCATACGTAGCACCGATAACGCACCATCGGCGACTCGATCCACGAGGCCAACAACGCCCCAGAGATGTAGCCCAAATAATTGACAGTGGCCAGCCAGCCTGCGAGCACCACGCCCAAACCGGCCTCTCTTTGCATGACCGGCAACATCGGGGTGTAGGCAAAGCGCGCCATGCCCAAGGTCAAGCCGAGCGCGCACATGCCCCCGACAAAAACTTGCCAGCGCGCCAATGACCGTTCGGGTGCGTTGTGATGCATCGTGGCCAATTATCGATCCGTGGTTTCGCTCACCGCTGACGCGCAAAGCGCAGCCCTTGCCCGCCCCCTCGCCAACGCAGTAGGATCGCTTCTCAAGTGCTCCAAAGCCGCAATGCTGTGGCCTTGGTGGCGAGTTTCAAGACTGCAAGGAGCCCCGGCATGAGTACACCCAAATCCAACCCTTTTGGCGCATTCATGCCCGGCTGGGATTTTTTACAAAGCCTAGGCAAAGCCATGCCCGCCCAAGGCGCCCCAGCGCAGGGGTGGGTCGCGCCAACGCTCAGCGTCGAGGACCTGGACAAGCGGATTCAGGAACTCAAGGCCGTGCAGTACTGGTTGGAGCAGAACGCCCGAATGCTCACGGCGACAATTCAGGCGCTTGAGGTTCAAAAAATGACCTTGTCCACGCTGAAAACCATGAACGTTCATGTGGATGAGTTGGCCAAGGCCATGAAGGTGAAACCCGAGGACTTCATGACCAGCTGGGCCCAAGCCAAGGACCCGAAAGAGCAGGCGCCACCAGCTGCAGCCCAGCAAACGGAGGAGTCACACCCTGACGCCCGCACCAAACCAAGCAGCGGCGCGTCTCGAGCAGGGGATCGCGAAGCGACTGCCAGCCCAGACCCCATGCAGTGGTGGGGTGCGGTGAGTCAGCAGTTTCAAGACATCGCACAGAGCGCCG
>JALQVJ010000189.1 GCA_023260355.1 Burkholderiaceae bacterium
AGGCGCCCGCGCCTGCAGGCCCTGCTGCGGCCGTTGCGACGCCAGCCACCGCGCCCGTCGCGGCTGCGCCTGCGCACCAGCCCACGCAAGCACCCAAGGCGGGGCAGCCTTACGCCTCTCCGTCCGTGCGCAAATTTGCGCGTGAGTTGGGCGTGCCACTCGCTGAAGTCAAAGGTTCGGGACTCAAAGGTCGCATCACTCACGATGACGTCCAGCAGTTCACGCGGTCGGTGATGTCAGGCGCTGTCCAGACGCTGGCACAGGCTGCGAAGGCACCAAGTGGTGGCGACGGCGCTGGCTTGGGATTGATTCCATGGCCCAAGGTCGATTTCGCGAAATTCGGACCGATTGAGCGCAAGGAGTTGGGGCGCATCAAGAAGATCAGTGGCGCCAATTTGTTGCGCAACGCGATCATGATCCCTGCCGTCACCAACCACGATGACGCAGACATCACTGATCTCGAGGCATTCCGAGTCGCGACCAACAAAGAGAACGAAAAATCGGGTGTGAAGGTCACCATGTTGGCCTTTTTGATCAAGGCCTGCGTGTCAGCCCTGAAGCAGTTTCCTGAGTTCAACAGCAGCTTGGACGGTGATGCACTGGTCTACAAGAACTATTGGCATATTGGATTCGCCGCGGACACGCCCAATGGTTTGGTGGTGCCGGTGATCAAAAATGCGGACCAAAAAGGTGTGCTGCAAATCAGCCAGGAAATGTCCGAGCTCGCCAAGAAGGCGCGCGACGGCAAACTTGGGCCTGCCGATATGTCGGGTGCGACGTTCACCATTTCAAGCCTGGGTGGCATCGGGGGGCGCTACTTCACGCCGATCATCAATGCGCCAGAGGTTGCTATTTTGGGCGTGTGCAAAAGCCAAATGGAGCCCGTTTGGAATGGCAAGGAATTTGTACCTCGCCTGATGCTTCCGCTTTCCCTCACCTGGGATCACCGCGTGATTGACGGCGCGGCAGCTGCTCGCTTCAACGCCTATTTGGGCAAAATTTTGGCCGACTTCCGTCGCGTCCTGCTGTGAGGAGATAGGAAGATGGCCTCAATTGATATCAAAGTTCCCGATATCGGTGATTTCGACGAAGTCGCTGTGATTGAAGTTTTGGTTGCAGTTGGCGATACCGTCAGCGTCGAGCAGAGCTTGATCACGGTCGAGTCAGATAAAGCATCGATGGAAATCCCGTGTTCTCACGCCGGCGTCGTCAAGGCACTCAAGGTTGCCGTGGGCGACAAAGTCAGCGAGGGTTCCGTGATCATTGAACTGGAGGGAGCAGAGGCAGCAGTGGCCTCGACCCCAGCGGCGCAAGCGGCGGTTGCTCCCGAGGCGCAAGCGCCAGTATCGGCAGCACCACCCGTTTCGGCAGCCGTGGCACCTGTGGCTGCGACATTCACCGGCGCCGCAGATGTGACCTGCGATGTGCTCGTATTGGGGGGTGGGCCTGGTGGCTACTCAGCTGCCTTTCGCGCTGCCGATTTGGGTCTCAGCGTGGTGCTTGTGGAGCGTTATGCGACGCTCGGAGGTGTCTGCTTGAATGTGGGTTGCATCCCGTCAAAGGCACTGCTGCATGTGGCAGCTGTGATGGACGAGGTATCTCACATGGCCGCGCTGGGCGTTGATTTTGGCGCGCCCAAAGTGGACATTGACAAATTGCGTGGGCACAAAGAGCAAGTCATTGGCAAGCTCACCGGCGGTTTGGCGGCCATGGCCAAGATGCGCAAGGTCACTGTGCTTCGCGGATACGGCCAGTTCTCAGGCGGAAATCACCTGACCGTTCAGGAAACCAGCGGCACTGGGCAGGAAAAGACAGGCACTCAAAAAGTGGTGGCTTTTCAGAAGGCGATCATCGCGGCAGGGAGCCAAGCCGTGCGTTTGCCCTTCATGCCTGAAGATCCTCGCGTCGTGGACAGCACCGGTGCACTCGCACTCAAGGAAGTACCCAAGCGCATGCTGATTCTCGGCGGCGGCATCATCGGCCTCGAAATGGGCACGGTTTACAGCACCTTGGGTGCACGCCTGGACGTCG
>JALQVJ010000352.1 GCA_023260355.1 Burkholderiaceae bacterium
GACGTACCAGCGCTTGATTTGCAATGAGCCGTTGCCCTCGACACTGCGCGTGATTTCAGGCTTCAAATCAGCCGCGCTTTGGGTCCCCAGGGTGGTTGGGTGCACCCACGCGAGGTGAGTGAAGTCCAGCAGGTTATCGATCACCAGTTCATAGGCTGCGTCGTAGTGGATGTAGCCGGGCTTCATGCGCCACTCGGGCGAGTCGTGCCAGAAAAAATCAGTGATTTGCGACGGATCGGCCTTGTCGGCGTCGCCCATCCAAATCCACACCAACCGGTTGCGCTCGACCACGGGGTAGCTGATCACGCGGGCCTTGGCTGGGATGATTTCCTGTCCGGGGATCTCGACGCAGGCGCCGGTGGGGTCGAACTTGAGCCCGTGATACATGCAGCGCACGCAGTTGCCTTCTTTGCGGCCCTTGGAGAGCGGCGCTGCGCGGTGGCAGCACCGGTCCTCTAGCGCGACAACTTGGCCTTGCTCATCGCGGTAGAACACGATGGGTTCATTCAACAGGGTTCTGGCCAACATGCCGTCCGCGGGGACCTCTTCGTCCCATGCAGCCACGTACCAAAGGTTTCTCACCCACATATTTGTCTCCTCAACGGCCATTCCGATCGGCGCTCGCCCTTGTGATCAAGATCACCGACGGGGCCACGCTCTATTGCGAGTCACTTTAGGTGCACTTGGGTGATGCAACAAGATATGAAAACATCGATAGTGATTCAAATATAGAATCACAAAATCAGGGCGGCGGCGGCCCTCTCTCAGACTCGCGACACAGGAGTTCCTATGAAGCTCGACACCCTAGAGGCCTTCATCAAGGTGGTGGAAACTGGCAGCATCCATGCGGCAGCGCGTGATTTGGGGTGGTCACAGCCCAGCCTATCCAAGGCGATCAAGCAGCTCGAGACCGAGCTCAACGCCAGCCTTTTGCAGCGCGGCACGCGCGGCGTCATCGTCACCGAGTACGGCAAGTCCCTCTACCGCCGCGCGCTCGTGATGAGCGACGAGATGCGCAAAGTCCATGAAGACATGCACCAATTGCGCGACAAGATGGAGGGCAAGGTGCGCATCAACCTGGCCCCGGCCGCGATCACTGAGCTCGGCCCCCGCGCAATTCGGGCTTTTCATGACGCCTATCCCGATATCTCGGTCTACGTGCGCGAGACACTGCCGCCCTACACCATTGACCTGCTGCGCGAGGGCAGCATTGACTTGGCAGTGACGCCCACCTATGCCGAAATACCTGCGCATGAGTTTTCCATCACGCGCTTGCTCGGCGTGAAGATGACCGTGCTAGCGCACCGCTCATCGCCCTACGCCAACGCCAAATCACTCAGCGAGTTGGTGGATGCGCCCTGGATACGGATCGGCAGCAATCGGGGCAAAAGCATCTATCTGGACCGCGTGTTTCAGGACGCCGGTCTCAAGACGCCCCACATCGGCATCGAATGCCAAACCATCGCCACGGTGCTGGCCTTGCTCGCCGGCGGACACTTCCTGACGATGCTGCCAGCCCACGTCTTGCGCGCCGGCCATGGCACCGATGATCTGGTAGCGATTGACGTGGCAGATGATTTGAAGACCAACAACATCGCATTGGTCCATGTCTCGGATCGGCCCTTGACCCGCGCCGCCAAGCTGTTCGCCGACCAGTTGATTGCCACTGCGCATGAGCTGGCGGGTCAGCCTGGCTATTGATTGCATGGCCCAAAGGATCGGTATTCACCTTGGGGACAGGTGGTCAGCAGCCGAGTGTGTCCACAATGCGGCTCATTTCCCTCAATCCAACAAGCGGTGGACGATCGCCACAGGAGAACCAACGTGACGCCAAACATCACCACACAAGCGGCTGTATTGCACCAAGCGGGGGGCCAGTTCGCGATGGAGACGCTCACGCTCAACGACTTGCGCGATGACGAAGTGCTGGTCAAGCTGGTCGCCACTGGGGTGTGTCATACCGACATTTCTTTCATGGGGCGCCCCTTCATGGTCGATAAACCGGTGGTGCTCGGACACGAGGGTGCGGGCTACGTGCATGCGGTTGGGGCCCGCGTGAAGCACCTCAAGGTTGGTGACCCGGTGGTACTGAGCTTTGATGCCTGCGGCCATTGCGAGAGCTGCGAAGACGACCACCCTGCTTACTGCCACGATTTCATTGCGCACAACTTTGTGGCTCAGCGCCCGGACGGCACCACCGCGTGGCAAGGCCCTGCTGGGCCAGTTCGCCATGCATTTTTTGGACAGTCGTCGTTTGCGACCTACTCGGTTTGCCATGAGCGCAACGCCATCAAAATGTCTGACGACCGCGACCTCGAGATGATGGGGCCGCTGGGCTGCGGCTTTCAAACTGGCGCAGGCGCAGTGCTCAACGTGTTGCAACCCCGAGCCCACCAATCCATTGTGATCTTCGGTGTGGGCTCGGTTGGCTTGGCCGGCATCATGGCTGCCGCTGCCATGAACACGCGCCACATCATCGCGGTTGATCTCAAGCCCAGCCGATTGGAGATGGCCCAGCAAGTCGGGGCGACCCATGTGATTCGCGGCGATCTCTGCCCCGATGTGGTGGCCGAAATCAAGGCGATCACCGGTGCCGGTGCGCACCGAAGCCTGGACACCACAGCCAACATGCATGTGCTTCGACAGGCCGTGCAGTGCCTGCGCCCGATGGGTGTCTGTGGCTTTGTCGGTGGTGCCGCAGCAGGCAGTGAACTGGCGGTCGACGTGCGTGACGTGATGATCGGCGGCAAAGTGATCCGTGGGATCGTCGAGGGTGACTCCAACCCCAGCGAGTTGATCCCGCGCTTGGTCAGCATGTACCGCGCGGGCCAATTCCCGATGGACCGTTTGATTCGGTACTACCCGTTTGAGCAAATCGACCAAGCGATCCACGACTCCGAATCTGGCGACGCGGTCAAGGCGATCCTTCGCATGCCCCAGGCCTGAGCCTGATCTCTGTTGTTTTTCAAGGCACTGACATGAACACTTTGCAACACCACACCGGCACCTTCCAAGGCCCTCGTGGCGCGGACATTTTTTGGCAAACCTGGCGCGCAGACGCCGAGCCCACCGGCACATTGCTGTTGATCCACGGCTTGGGCGAACACTCAGGACGCTATGACCATGTGGTCAGCGCATTGGTGGGTTTGGGCTTTCAGGTGTACGCATTGGATCACCTGGGCCATGGGCGCTCAGGCGGCGAACGCGAGGTGATCCAGACGTTCACAGACTTGTTGGACCCGGTCTGGGCGTTGCACCAGCTCGTGCAAGCCAAGCACCCGCACCTGCCCCTGTTTGTGGTGGGCCACAGCATGGGTGGTTTGATTGCGACGCACCACGCCATCCGCCACCCCGATGGCATTGCCGGTCTGGCGCTCTCAGGGCCTGCGGTCTTGCTGAATCCTCGCATCTCCAAGTTGACGATCGCGATCGGCAAGGTGCTGTCCGTTATTGCCCCCAAGGCGGGGGTCGTGGGGCTGGATCCCAATCACATCTGTCGCGACGCACAGGTGGTCGACCAATACGTGCGCGATCCGCTGGTGTTTCACGGCAAGGTGCCCGCGCGTTTGGCTGCGGAAATGCTCAAGGCCAAGGACGCACTGAAATCACTGCGCGGGCAACTTCGCATGCCTCTGTTGGTGATGCAAGGCATGCAAGACCGCCTCGTTGAGCCCAGCGGTGCGGCTTGGCTGGTGCAGGGGGCGAGCAGCGCAGACAAAACACTCCGAACCTACGACGGGCTCTATCACGAAATTTTCAACGAACCCGAGAAAGAGCAAGTCATTGGTGACCTGCTGGCGTGGCTGCGGCAACGCCTCTGATCAAGCGTGGGGTGCCGGCGCATCAAAGGCCACCACGTGATCCACGTGCGCCAAGATGCCAATGTGCTCGCCCAGAGCATGGTTGTGGTGACTCGGTACCAGCGAGAGCACTTTGTGTCCCGTGTGCAGTTGCAGCGTGTAGAGAAACTCTGCGCCGCGAAACGCTTTGCGAGTGATCACAGCTTTCACGGGGGCATCATCGTCGTGCACGATATCGTCGGCCCGCAGCAACACCTCACACACTTGGCCAGGCATGGGCTCAGTGCCGGTGGCGGCTCCCAAAGCCAAACGCCCAATCGGTGTCTCTAGCCACCACCCTTGCCCATCGCGCGTGTATTGACCGGGTACAAAGACACCGTCGCCGATGAACTCCGCAACAAATCGGCTGGCAGGTCGGTGGTACACCGCATAAGGTTCACCCCACTGGTGCAAACGCCCCTCGTGCATCACCCCAATGACATCCGCCATCGCAAAGGCTTCGAGTTGGTCATGGGTGACCAACAGCGCGGTGGCGCCCGCGCGCTTCAAAATCGCCCGCAGCTCTTGCGCCAAGCGCTCGCGCAGGTCGACGTCCAAATTTGAAAATGGCTCATCCAGCAACAACAAGTCGGGTCCCGGCGCCAACGCCCTGGCCAGCGCCACGCGTTGTTGTTGCCCACCAGACAGCTGGTGTGGGTAGCGGTCGGCCAGGTCTTCGAGTTCGACCAGGGACAGCACTTCGCTCACGCGCAACTCGCGCTGCGCCCGTGGCCAAGCATGCAGGCCAAAAGCCACGTTCGCCCGCACCGTCATGTGTGGGAACAACGCGTAATCCTGAAAAACCATGCCGACTCGGCGCGACGCGACGTCGGCCATGAAGCCTTGGCTGCTGACCGTGCGCTCAGCCATCTCGATTCGCCCAGAGGACAC
>JALQVJ010000359.1 GCA_023260355.1 Burkholderiaceae bacterium
CGCCTGCGCCGGTGTGGACGTGCCCCCACCGGCAGGTGTTTGCAACGCAGTGTCAGGGCTGGCTGGTGGTTTGTCGGATGCCGTGGCTGCTTCAGATTGTGTTGCAGCCGATTGTGTTGCAGCCACGCTTGGCGCACCCACCTCGCTGGTGATGGGAGCCGGTCCGATGACTTTGCCAAAGGCAGACTCTGGCACGACCAGCGGCATGCGCGTGGGCAAAACAGCTTGGCGGTCAACTGGCTGAGGCGCCTCGGACGCCCCCGATTCGGGATGAGGTGTCGCACTGTCCGCACCGGTGTCAGCAGAAGCTGCCGCACTGGGCTCTACCGCCCGCAATGACGGTGGCAGCTGCAAGGCTGGTGCAACCAGGTCACCGGAGACCCCCTGGGTTGCGTTGGGTTGACCGCCCTCGCCCTCAGCCTGCTTTAGCGCAGCTTCGGGGGCGCGCGGCCGAGGTGCAGACTCAAGGGGGGCACCCAACACGCGGACTTCGATCCCAGAGACGCTGCCCGCGACCGGTGCGGCCTTGACGGCGCGCTCTTCAGCCAGGCGCTTGGCCTCGGCGAGCGCGGCGGCTTGGGCCTCGGCCAGTGCTTTGGCAGCCGCCCTGGCCTGCTCTTCGGCACGCGCAATGGCGCGCGCCTGTTCGATCTTTTGGATTTCAGCCGAGATCAATCGCACGGCGTCCGGGCGTTCACCGCGTTGAGCGAAATCCAGGGCCGTCAAGCCCAACTGGTTTTTCAGCTCGACATCTGCACCTATCTCGATCAATGCACCCACTGCAGCAGGCGCCCCGTACTGGGCAGCCATCATCAAGGGCGTGGTCCCATTGGGTGACTCTGCATCGATGTAGGCTGCGTGCTCTTCGACCAAGGTGCGAACCATCACAACCGATTGCTCAGATTTGGCGGCTGCCGCGTAATGCAGTGGCGTCCAGCCCGTTTGGTTCACCTGGGCACCCTTGGCGAGCAGTTGTGTCGCCAGCGGCCAATGGCCATTGATCAGCGCCAGCATCAGGGGCGTCTCGCCCGCAGCGTTGCGCGCATTGAGGTCCGTGTCCTTTTGTTTGAGCAGCCACTTGAGCAGACCCACCTGCCCCTCTTTGGCCACCAAATGCATGGCGGTGTTGCCACGACCGTCCGGTGTATTGACGTCCATGCCCTTGAATAGCAAGCCTGACAGAGCCCACTCGTCGCCTTGCTTGACCGCGTCAAACCAAGCCGAATCTTGGGCTTTAGCAATAGAAAAAACACATATAAAACATATGCTAAAAGCAAATAACTTAAAGTGTTTTATCATGATTTAAGTCCCGCGTGGTGCCGCACCAATGTGCGGGTTGGCCCCTGCCCTCTGACAAGGTCAGGCCCAGTATCGCGCAGATCCGCTGCCAGATCGACACGACCGTTGATGTCTCACTCAGGCGCCCATCCCCATCACTGAGGCACAGCACTGAACAGCGCATGAAAGTTGGCAGCGGTCCGCTGACCAATGGCTTCCGGTGTGAGCCCGTGCAACTCAGCGAGACATTTTGCAACATACGGCACATAGGCGGGTGTGTTGGTTTTGCCGCGATAAGGGACTGGCGCCAAGTAGGGGCTGTCGGTCTCGATCAGAGTGCGCTCTAGCGGGACATTGAGCGCCACATCGCGCAGGTCTTGCGCGCTCTTGAACGTCAAAATCCCCGAAAACGAGATGTAAAAGCCCTGCTCCAACGCGGCGTCGGCCACTGCTTGCACCTCAGTGAAGCAATGAAAAACGCCTCGAATCGGTGCCTTGCCAAGGTGCTTGGCCTCTTGGTTTTCTTCGCGCAAGATCGCCAAAGCGCGCATTATATTCGATCAGCTTGGGGCCTTGGGCCGTCAGCATCAGCCCGGCATAGAGCACGCCTGAATAGGGATTGCCCTCTGCCGCCATGGTTTTGACTGTGGGCCAAATAATTTCCTCCATCACGCGCGCTTCGAGCTCTGGGGTCAGCACGGGCGCGGGGGAATAGGCACCCATGCCACCCGTATTCGGCCCCACAT
>JALQVJ010000363.1 GCA_023260355.1 Burkholderiaceae bacterium
CCCGGCAGGCAATGCGCCAAAATGACTTTGACCTTGGGAAAGTCGTTTGCCAGTCGCAAAATGTCATCGTTGAACCTGGCATCCAATTGCGTGTGAATTTGAACAAAGCCGTCATGCTTGTTCGCGATGGTGAAAAATTTGCGCATCACAGGGTTGTCAGTTGGGATGTACCTGCGCATGCGCATTGGACCGCTGCTGTGGTTGTCAGTGTGCAGTTCACCAAACCCCTTCGCAGTGCCATCTGCAAAGCGTCTTTCCGCCTCTGCAAAGAGTTGCCGGAATATGGGATCGCTGTCGTCCATGAGTGCTTTTTCTCCCCTGGTGAAAAAGACCCGTCCAAATTCAGCCTGCCCAAGAGCAGGTATGTACCGAGTGCCCAACAACTCGGCGACGTCCTCACGGAAGTCTCCAACCGCCCCACCCCAGCGGACACCGTTTTTGTCCATTTGCTCCAATACTTCAGATGCTCGAGGACCACCCCTTCTGTACGCATGCATGTGCATGTCCGCAATGGGGACTGTCTTTGCCATTTCAATCGATTCTGGACGTGGCTCAGCCAGTGCACCAGACACCGAAACAAAGAGTGGCAGGCACATCAATAAAAGATACCTTCTCATTCAGATCTCCCATCACCTGTTGGTCGCCGAAAAACGGATCGTCAATGCCCTCAGTCATCGGACACATGACTGGATTCATCCCATGCGTTGTCCATATATTCGCTGTGATTGATGCCAGAATTTGACTGGACTGTATTGGGCTGATCCGCATTTAACTTAACTTCGAACTCGCGTGCTACCTGCGACTTACCCGCAGTGGTTTTGCCCACACCTTGGTTGCTATCAGCGGACTGCGCACGCCGTTGATCGGCAAGGTGCTTTCGAGGGTGCAGTCAAGTCGCTGTCGCGCCTCACATGAAGTGCAGTCATCCGTTCACGAATTTTTTGCTGCATGTTGGAATTAACCGACACCACGGTTTTTTCAGGGGTGCTAACTTGCAGCCCATGACAAAACTCTGGGACATTTCTCCCCCCATTCAGAGCAGCAGCCCAGTGTTTCCGGGCGATACGCCCTACAGCCAAATCTGGGCGGCACAGATCAGCCCCGACTGCCCCGTGAATGTGAGCGCCATCACGCTCTCGCCGCATGTGGGCGCGCACGCCGATGCTCCCCTGCACTACGACCCACAAGGCGCTGCCGTGGGCGCACTGGATTTGGCCCCCTTCATCGGCCCTTGCCGGGTCATCCATGCCTTGCAAGCAGGCGCGTTGGTGCTGCCGCAGCATCTGCAACACGCCTTGCAAGACTTGCCCGCCCGGGTGCTGGTGCGCACCTGTGCGCAGTTTCCGCTCTCGCAGTTTGATCCGCAGCTCACCGCCTTTCACCCCGACACCGTGCACCTGTTGGCCGATCTGGGCGTGCAGTTGGTGGGCATCGACAGTGCCAGCATCGACCCGGCCGAAAGCAAGACACTCCCCTGCCACCAACTGATACGCCAGCGCGGACTGCGCGTGCTGGAGAACCTGCTGCTGGACGATGTGCCCGAGGGCGACTACGAACTGATCGCCCTGCCCCTCAAACTCATGACCGCCGACGCCAGCCCCGTGCGTGCAGTCCTGCGCCAACTCTGAAAGCCCTCAACATGACGAACCCTTGCCCCGGCTTGCATGACTGCCACGTCCTAGACCAGCAAGACCCCTTGCGCCCTCTGCGAGACCAATTCGACCTGCCCGCCGGACTGATCTACCTCGACGGCAACTCGCTGGGCGCACTGCCTCGCAACACGCCCGCACGCGTGGCCCAGGCTGTCACGCAAGAGTGGGGCCAAGACCTCATCAAAAGCTGGAACACAGCCGGCTGGTTCAACTTGCCACAACGCGTGGGCGACAAAATCGCCCGCCTCATTGGTGCAGGCGCCGGTGAAGTCGTCGCGGTAGACAGCACCTCGATCAACCTCTACAAAGTCCTCTCAGCCGCGCTCAACATCGCCGCAGCGGACGCACCCCACAAAAAGAAAATCGTCAGCGAGCGCAGCAACTTTCCGACCGACCTCTACATTGCCGAGGCCCTGTGCAAGGCCAACGGCTACACGCTGCAACTGGTCGAGCCCGAAGACCTCGGCGCGGCCCTGCAAGGCGATGTGGCTGTGCTCATGCTCACCCATGTGAACTACCGCACCGGTGCCATGCACGACATGGCCGCGCTGACGGCACAGGCCCATGCGCAGGGCACGCTGACCGTGTGGGACCTCGCGCACAGCGCTGGCGCCGTGCCGGTAGACCTGCATGGCGCGCAGGCTGACTTTGCGGTGGGCTGCGGCTACAAATACCTCAACGGAGGCCCTGGCGCCCCTGCCTTTGTGTGGGTCCATCCGCGCCACACCGACCGCTTCTGGCAACCGCTGGCGGGCTGGTGGGGCCATGCGGCACCATTCGAATTCACCCCCGACTACCGGCCAGCTGCGGGCATCGCCCGCTACCAGTGCGGCACACAAGCCATCTTGAGCTTGACTGCCCTGGACTGCGGTTTGGACGCATTCCTACAGGCCGAGGCCCACGGTGGCATGGCTGCGCTGCGGCACAAATCATTGGCCTTGACCGGGCTGTTCATGCAACTGGTGCGCCAGCGTTTGGAGGGCCACGGCTTTGGCATCGCAACCCCTGAAAACGAAGCCCTTCGCGGCTCGCAAGTCAGCCTGACCCGCAGCGAAGGCGCATACGCCATCGTGCAGGCCCTCATTGCACGTGGCGTGATCGGCGACTTTCGCGCCGGGGACGGCGATCAGCACCTCGACATCCTGCGCTTTGGCTTCACGCCGCTCTACATCGGCTATGCCGATGTCTGGCATGCCGTGGAACACCTGCGCCAAGTCATGGACAGCGGCGAGTGGCGAGAGGCACGCTTCGCCCACAAAAACGCCGTGACCTGAACGCCCCCTCAGAAAGACGAACCATGACCGGATGCCCATTCCACGCCAGTCCCGCCAGCGGCCCTGCCGAAGGCGAGCGCGTCGTGCAAGAAGAAAAAGCCCAGCTCGACTTTGACGGCCGCATGAGCTACGGCGACTACCTGCACCTCGACGCCATCCTCAACGCGCAGCAGCCGCTATCGCCCGACCACAACGAGATGCTGTTCATCGTGCAGCACCAGACCAGCGAACTCTGGATGAAGCTCATGCTGCACGAGCTGCACGCCGCCATGGCCTGCCTTCGCAACGACACCTTGCCCGATGCCTTCAAGATGCTCGCGCGTGTCTCGAAAATCATGGAGCAACTGGTCCACGCCTGGGATGTGCTGGCCACCATGACACCACCCGAATACAGCGCCATTCGCCCCTATCTGGCGCAGTCCAGCGGCTTTCAGAGCTGGCAATACCGCTGCATCGAATTTTCCATGGGCAACAAAAACGCCGCCATGCTGCAGCCCCACGCCCACCGACCTGACTTGCTCGCCATCGTGCAAGCCGCCTACGAGGCGCCATCGCTATACGACGAATGCCTGCGCCTGCTCGCGCGCCGTGGCCTGCCCGTGCCCGACAGCCACACCCAGCGTGACTGGCGCCAGCCCTACGCCATGAGCCAAGCCGTCGAGCAAGCCTGGCTCACCGTCTACCGCGACCCCCAAGCGCACTGGGACCTGTACCAGCTTGGCGAAGAACTCACAGACCTAGAGGATGCCTTTCGCCTGTGGCGCTTTCGTCACCTGACCACGGTAGAGCGCGTGATCGGATTCAAGCGCGGCACCGGCGGCACCGGTGGCATCAGCTACCTGCGCAAGATGCTCGACACCGTACTCTTTCCGGAAATCTGGTCGCTGCGCACGCAGTTGTGACCGGCCTTTGCGCCTTCACCATTTGCACCCACAGCAACCCAAGCACAGGCACAGGTCAGCCCAGCTCGGCGAGCCTTGCGCTTGACCCTGCGCATTGACAAGGCTCTAAGCGCGGATGAAGCCAGCAAGGCTGCTTGGTCCTCAAACACAGGCAATTTGCACAGGCCCGCTCAGGCCTACAGCCACCGGTCCAACAACGCCGCCACGTAAGGGATCTCAAGGTTGTGGCCGTTGTCTGGCACCACCGTCACGCTCACGCCCATCGCTTGGCCCAGCGCAGTCACAGCGGCGGGCTCGCTCTGCCAGTCTTCCGAACCCGTGTGAATCTCACATACCCTGGGTGATACCAAGCGCCCCTGCTCGATGGCTTCTTGCAGTTGCTCGGTACACGGTGGCATGAAGTTCATGCCCGAGTTTTGGTTGGCAAAAACGCCCACGATCGGTGAAAGCGCCAACACGCGCCCCGGAAACGAAGCCATGCGCGTTTGGGCATGCCAGAACAGATAGGCCCCAAAGGAGTTGGCCACGACCCTGGCGTTTTCATTCCAAAAGTGTGTTTTGAGGTCGTCAACCACCACCTCAACTTGGTCGCTGAATGGCATGCGCGCAAAGTCGCCGCGCGTCTCTCGGCCCGTGACATCA
>JALQVJ010000421.1 GCA_023260355.1 Burkholderiaceae bacterium
GGTACCCGGCAGCACGCCGAGCAAGGGCACCTCGGGCAAGCTCACCGAGGATGAGCGGTCGTCGACCAGCACGATTTCATCGCAGGCCAAAGCAAGCTCGTACCCACCGCCTGCACATGCGCCGTTGACGCCGGCAACAAACTTCAAACCTTCAAAGCGGCTGGAGTCCTCCATGCCGTTGCGGGTTTCGTTGGTGAACTTACAGAAATTGACTTTCCAAGCGTGACTCGACACACCCAACATAAAAATGTTGGCGCCTGAGCAAAAGATGCGGTCCTTGCCAGAGGTCAATACCACCGTCTTCACTTGGGGGTGTTCAAAGCGAATGCGGTTCAATGCGTCGTTGAGTTCGATGTCAACGCCCAAGTCATAGCTGTTGAGCTTCAACTTATAGCCAGGACGCAAGCCGGCGTCCTCGTCAAAGTCGGCGATCAGTTTCGCCACTTCGCCATCGACCTCAATCGACCAGTGGCGGTACTGATCCGGTGAGGTTTGGTAATCCACTCGCTGTTGTTCAGTCATGCTTGTCTTCCTGTCGTGATGGGGTTGTTTGGGTGCCGGCAGCACAATATTGCCTGCATTGATGTGCATGATATTGCACGCACTTCACGCATGTCAAGCATTATTTTGCATATTCGACACACAACGCCTCTCGGACGGTTTGGCGCAGGATCTGAAACGTTTCGGTGATCGGCTGGGCACTGGTATCGACGCGGTATGTGGCCTTGCCATAGAACGGCTCGCGCGTCGCCAAGATCGCTTTCAAATCGTCCATGGCTTCGGCGTTGCCAGCCATTGGCCGCATGTCCCCTTGGGCTTGCACGCGGCCCATGTGGTCCTCTGGCTTCGCCTGCAGCCACACGCTCGTGCAGTGAGACAGCAGTTGGTTGAAGGTGGCCGGATCCGATACCAAACCGCCCGGCGTGGCAATGACGACTTCGGAATAAATCTGGATCGTCTCTTCCAAGGCCCGCCGCTCGTAGCGACGATACGCATTCATGCCATACAGCGATTGCAGCTCAGGCACGGTGCAACCGGCGAATTGTTCGATTTCGTGGCTGAGTTCGACAAACGGGAACCCCAAGTCTTCAGCGAGCATGCGGCCCAGCGTCGATTTGCCTGCGCCGCGCAAACCCACCAGCGCGATGCGAGAGGACACCGCTGGCCCTGCGGTGCCAGTGCCCAAAGCCTCACCCACTGCAATGCGAGCGGTGCGCAAGGCGCTCTCGTCGCGACCAGCCAGCATCTCGCGAATCAGCAGCCATTCAGGTGAGGATGTGCTCACATCGCCAACCAACTCGGCCAGCGAGCACTGCAATGCCTGGGCCACCTGAACCAGCACCAATACAGAGACGTTGCCTTCGCCGTACTCCAAGTTGGCCAAGTGCCGCTCGGACACGTCCGCGGCGATCGAAACCGCCTTGCGGGTCATGCCACGGCGCGCCCTCAAGGCGCGCACACGATCCCCCAACTCACTCAAAAAGGGGTTGCGCTCTTTGCCATCGCCGGTGAGGGACTCAGGGGTTTTCCCGGATACATGCATTATATTGCTTGACATGGTGTTGCAGTGCTTTTACATTCCAGACACGCACAATAATTCATATTTCAATTCAGGGCAACCCTGATTGATGCATGGACTCCTAACCAGAGACACTCTTTTCCACGGTCACCCCGGGGCTCAATCCCCTGCAACGAAAGGCATTCAACATGAGCAGCACCTTGTTACCCAACTGGACCAGCGGTCAATGGCAAGTGGGCCAAGGCAGCGGAACGCCGTTGTTCGACCCGGTCAAAGGCAGCGAATTGGTGCGCGTCGACGCCACGGGCTTGGACTTGCCGGGTGCTTTTCGCTATGCCCGCGAGGTCGGCGGTGCGGCGTTGCGCAGCATGACCTATGCACAGCGCGCCGCCATGCTGGCTGAGGTTGGCAAAGTTTTGCAAGCCAATCGAGATGCCTACTATGAGATCTCGACCGCCAACAGTGGCACCGTGAAGAACGACACCGCTGTGGACGTCGACGGTGGCATGTTCACACTGGGCATGTATGCCAAATTGGGCGCGTCTTTGGGAGACCGTCACTTTTTGCTGGATGGCGAACCCGCGCGCTTGGGCAAGGACCCTTTGTTTCAATCGCAGCACGTGATGACACCTCGCCACGGGGTTGCGCTCTTCATCAATGCGTTCAACTTCCCATCTTGGGGATTGTGGGAGAAAGCAGGACCCGCCCTGCTGTCAGGCATGCCGATCATCGTCAAGCCAGCCACCGCAACCGCATGGTTGACCCAACGCATGGTGCAGGACGTGATCGACGCTGGGGTCGTGCCACCCGGTGCTATTTCTATCATTTGCGGCTCCAGCAACGGCTTGTTAGAGCAGTTGCTGGCGTTTGATGTGGTGTCCTTTACAGGCTCGGCCGACACAGCGCAAATCATCCGCAGCCATCCCAACGTTGTGCGCCACAGCGTGCGGACCAACATCGAAGCGGACTCGATCAACAGTGCCATGTTGCTACCGGGTCACGATGCCAGCAGCGCCGCCTTTGACTTGCTGGTCAAAGAAGTGGCCCGCGAGATGACCATCAAGTCTGGCCAAAAGTGCACCGCGATCCGCCGTGTCTTCGTACCTGCTGCTTTGATGGATGCGGCCGCGCAGGCGATCTCGGCTCGTCTGGCCAAGACCACCGTTGGTGACCCCAGGGTCGAAGGCGTTCGCATGGGCGCTGTGGTCTCGCGCGCGCAAAAGCAATCGGTGCTCGAGGGCATTGCCCAATTGAGCCAAGTCGCCGACAAAGTGTTCGACGGCAGCCAACAGCCACTGGTGGAAGCTGCCGCCGATTCCTGTTGTGTGGCACCGACGCTGCTCGCAGCGCGTGACGCCCATGCCGACACCCTGCACGACGTCGAGGTGTTTGGTCCAGTTGCCACCCTGGTGCCTTACACGTCAGAAACCGAAGCGCTGCAATTGATCCAACGCGGCCAAGGCTCTTTGGTCGCGTCCGTGTACGGCGAGGACGCGGCAGCTTTGGCAAAAACCGCGATTGCACTGGCACCATTCCACGGCCGCGTACACGTGCTCAGTCCCGATGTGGCCGCGATGAACACGGGCCATGGCAATGTGATGCCGCAGTCGCTGCATGGCGGACCTGGTCGGGCGGGTGGCGGTGAAGAACTGGGCGGACTGCGTGCCCTCAACTTCTATCACCAGCGCAGTGCGATTCAGGCATCAACCGAGAGCTTGAATCACTTCACTGCCTGACACACACATTGGTGTGGATCGATCATTAAAAAAATTGGAGGAGATATCCATGGCCATCACTGATCTGGGCGACTCGTTTAATTTCGCCCAACACCTCTTTGCCTTGAACACAGGGCGCGCAGACAAGGTCGCTTACATCGACGATGCTGGATCGCTTACCTACGGTGAACTTGAGCGCCGCGCGACCCAAGTCGCGACGTCACTGCGCGCCGCTGGGATCGCCCCAGAGCAGCGGGTCATGCTTTTCATGCACGACAGCAACGACTGGCCTGTTTCCTTCTTGGGTTGCTTGTACGCAGGCATCGTGCCGGTTGCCGTCAACACACTCCTCCCAGCCAGCGACGTGGCGTACATGCTCGGGCACTGTCGGGCACAAGCCGTGCTCACGTCAGGCGGTCTCATTGGCGTTGTGCAAGAGGCATTGGCTGCAGCACCAGACCACGATGTGCGACAGATTTGGGTGTCTCGGCCTGGACCGGATGCACCGCAATCGGCCCACGACTTTGAAGCCCTGTGCAAAGGCCCGTCAGCGCCTGCTGGCGTGTACCCCACCCACCCCGATGCACCTGCGTTTTGGTTGTACTCATCGGGCTCGACTGGTCGTCCCAAGGGCACAGTGCACACCCATGGCAACCTGTTTCACACCGCCGAGTTGTATGGGCGAGGGGTATTGAAACTGCAAGAGCAAGACGTGTGCTTCTCTGCGGCGAAACTGTTCTTCGCTTACGGCCTGGGCAACGGCTTGAGTTTCCCCTTGAGTGTCGGTGCGACCGTGGTGTTGCTCGGTGGCCGTCCGACACCAGAGGCGGTCTTTGACAAGTGGAAGAAGCACCGTGTCACGGTCTTCTTTGGCGCGCCAACAGGCTACGCTGGCATGTTGGCTGACCCCAATGTGCCCAGCAAGGGCGAGGTCGCCTTGCGCATGTGCTCCTCAGCGGGCGAGGCCTTGCCTCGCGACCTTGGTGAACGCTTCACCAAACACTTTGGCTGTGAAATCGTTGACGGCATTGGGTCGACGGAAATGTTGCATATTTTCTTGTCGAATTTGCCCGGCGATGTGCGTTACGGAACCACAGGGTTTGCGGTCCCCGGCTACGACATCGCTCTGCGTGACGATGAGGGCCATGAGGTCAAAGACGGCGAGATTGGTGACCTTTACATCCGGGGCCCAAGCGCGGCACTGATGTACTGGAACAACCGTGCCAAGAGCCGTGAAACCTTCCAAGGCGCATGGACCAAGAGCGGGGACAAATACGTGCGCAACGCCGATGGCACCTACACCTACTCTGGGCGCAGCGATGACATGCTCAAGATTTCTGGCATGTACGTGTCGCCGTTTGAAGTCGAGGGCACATTGATTCAACACCCTGCGGTGTTGGAGGCAGCCGTGATTGGCGTGGACGACGCGAATGGATTGACTCGCGCCAAAGCCTATGTGGTTCGCAAAGCCGGCCAAGACGTCACCGAAGACGAATTGAAGGCGTTTGTGAAGGAGCGGCTCGCACCCTATAAGTACCCACGCTTGATCGAGTTCATCGACGAGTTGCCCAAAACGGCGACGGGCAAAATCCAACGTTTCCGACTGCGTGCCGCTCAACAGGGATGAGCTTCCCCACCGATTCGGTCTCGCTGTCACTTGGGCAGCGAACGCTTGAGATCGAGTACCGCTGGGCGGGCTCTCACCATGCCGCGAACACACTGGTGCTGCTGCACGAGGGCCTGGGATCGGTGGCCATGTGGAAAGGCTTTGAAGACCAACTCGCGGCGGCATGCAACGCTCGCGTGTTGGTGTACTCTCGGCCCGGCTATGGCCGCTCGACACCACGCCCTCCGAGCGAGGTCTGGAGCCCGGATTTCATGCATGTGCAAGCCCGTGCAGTGCTGCCCGCGTTGCTCGATGCACTTGGCGTGGCGCAACCGGTGGACTTGGTCGGACACAGCGATGGCGCCTCCATCGCACTCATTGCCGCTGCGCATCAGCCCGACCGCTATGGCCGGCTGGTGGTGATCGCGCCGCACACCCACGTCGAAGACATCTGCATTTCGGCGATTGAAGCCAGCCGCGTTGCTTACGCGCAGGGCACCCTGAAATCAGCGCTGGCGCGCTATCACAGGGATCCTGACTCGGCGTATTTTGGCTGGAGCGAGGCTTGGCTCGCCCCCGCCTTTCGCGACTGGGATTTGCGCGACTTGGTGGCTCAATTGGACCACCCCATCCTTGCCATTCAAGGCGAAGGTGATGCGTACGGCACGATGGAGCAGGTGCTCGGCATCGCCCGACTCGCTCCCCAAGCGCGGGTGCTCCAGTTGGCCAACTGCGGTCACTCGCCGCACCGAGATCAGCCCACCCAGGTGCTCGCCGCCATCACTGATTTCTTGGGCGGCTCGGCCCCTTGACAGCGCGCGCAGGCTCGCGCTCCTTGTGCTCGTCATAGTGGTCAGCCGCGCGCCAGGCTGGTGCCGCCGTCCACAACCAGCGTGTGCCCAATCACATAGTCTGAGGCGTCGGACGCCAGGTAAGCCGCAGCAGCGGCCATATCCTGATCATCGCCGATGCGGCGCGCCGGTACGCGAGAGGCGACCTCCGCGGCATGGTCGCGCGCCTCTTTGTTCATGCTCGATGCAAAGGGACCGGGGGCAATTGCGTTGCACACAATGCCGTCATCGATCAACCGCAAAGCCATGCGCTTGGTCAAGTGGATCAGTCCCGCTTTGCTGGCAGAGTACGAGTACGTATCCCACATATTCACAGAGATACCATCAATGGATGCGATGTTGACCACTTTGGCTTTGCGACCTGAGGCTGCAGCAACCGATGCCTTGAGCATGGGATAAAAGGCTTGGGTTAAGAAAAATGGCGCCTTCATGTTGAGATCAACCACCTTGTCCCAACCGGACTCTGGGAACGTTTCGAAAGGCTCGCCCCATGCAGCACCTGCGTTGTTGACCAACACATCCAAATGTTTCTCGTGCTGCCCGTAGGCTTCGACAAGTGCTTGGCACCCCTCGATGCTGGAGACATCCAAGGGCAATGCCACGCAATGCCCGAATGCGCTGAGCTCTTGCGCGGTTTGCTCGCACGCCTGCGCTTTGCGCGCTGTGATGTAGACCCGAGCGCCAGCGGCGACCATGCCGTGGGCGATCATGCGGCCAATGCCGCGCGAGCCGCCAGTGATCAAGACGGTGCGCCCCTTGAGAGAAAAAGCCGCGTTCAAATCCATGCTGTCCCCTTGTGTGTTGGGCGGGTATCCACCCCGCGATGGGACTCAGCATAGGGCGGCATCAGCAGCCACGCCGCCACACAGGTGACTCAAATCCAAATCACGACTGCGGCCCTGAGACTGGGCGGGGCGTTGCCGGCCGACTCAGGCGGCCTGGCGGCGGCGTGCGATCTCGGCCACCAGCTCTCTGGCCAGTGTGAGCTTGTTGGCCTCGGGCAACTCAATACAGCCCGACTCGTCGACCAACAACAGCCGATTGTGGTCATGCCCGAACGTGTCAGGTCCGATATTGCCCACCAACAAAGGAATGCCTTTTCGCCGGCGCTTTTCTTGCGCGTGCTGCAACAAATCGTGGCTTTCCGCCGCGAAACCCACGCAGTACAGCTCGCCCGATTGCGCGCGCGGACCTTGGGCTACAGTTTTCAAAATGTCGGGGTTTTCAACAAAGCCCAACGTGGGTGCTGCACCAGAACCGTCCTTTTTGATTTTTTGATCCGCCGCATTAGCTGGACGCCAATCCGCAACCGCAGCACACGCGATGAAAATATCGCTTTGATCGACCTGAGCTTGAACAGCGCCCAACATCTCTTGGGCCGAGCGCACATCGAAACGTTGGACGTGGCGGGGGGTCTCCAGGCCCACAGGCCCAGCGACCAAAATGACCTGGGCACCCGCCTCCTGTGCCGCCCGAGCGAGGGCAAACCCCATTTTTCCACTTGAGCGGTTGGTGATGCCCCGAACGGGATCGATTGCCTCGTAGGTGGGCCCGGCTGTGATC
>JALQVJ010000027.1 GCA_023260355.1 Burkholderiaceae bacterium
CCGCAGGCCGCATCGATGTCGTCACCCCGGGTTTTGCGAATGGTGGTCACAATGCCTGCCTCGCTGAGCTGGGCCGCGAAGGCTTTCACCGTGGCCGTGTCAGAGCGCGTCAAGCCCGAAGCCGGAAAAGGATTGAAAGGAATCAGGTTGAACTTGCACGGCACAGGCTCGCCCTGCCCGCGTTTGGGTTTGACCAACTCGATCAAGGCTTGTGCATGCTCGGGCTGGTCGTTGACGCCTGCCAACATGCAGTATTCAAAGGTGATGAAGTCCCGCGGTGCGTGAGGCAGATAGTGGCGACATGCAGCCAACAGTTCTTGCAGTGGGTACTTGCGATTCAGCGGCACCAAATCGTCACGCAAGGCGTCAATGGGCGCGTGCAACGAGACCGCCAGTGCCACAGGACAATCCGTGGCCAACCGCTCGATCATCGGCACCACGCCAGAGGTCGAGACGGTGACGCGCCGACGAGAGAGCCCGTAGCCGTGGTCGTCCAGCATCGTGCGCAAGGCCGGCACCAAGGCGTTGTAGTTTTGCAGTGGCTCGCCCATGCCCATCATCACCACATTGGTGATCACGCGCTCACCTGTGGCTTGCTCGGCGCGCAACGTGTGCTCAACCAGCCAAAGTTGTGCGAGGATCTCCGCCGTACTGAGATTGCGACTGAAACCTTGATGCCCCGTTGAGCAAAAGCGGCAACCGACCGCGCAGCCCGCTTGCGAGGACACGCACAAGGTGCCCCGATCGTCTTCTGGGATGTAAACCGTCTCAACCGCGTTGCCATCCCCCACATCGAACAACCATTTGATGGTGCCGTCAGCGGAGTCTTGGCGACTGAGGATGTCGAGAGGCTTGACCGTCGCGTGCGCAGGGAGCTTGTCACGCAGACTCTTGGCCAGGTCGGTCATCTGCGAAAAATCGCTGACGCCACGCTGGTGAATCCACCGGAACAACTGAGTGGCGCGGAAACGCTTTTCACCCAGCTGCTCACAAAAGGCGGCCAACCCCTCGAGATCAAAATCGAGCAAATTGGCCGTCATGACATGATTAACGTGCGTACACGTTCATGCCGGGGAAGAAGAATGACACTTCCACAGCAGCAGTTTCGGGGGCGTCTGAGCCGTGCACAGCGTTGGCATCAATGCTGTCGGCGAAGTCAGCGCGGATCGTGCCTGCGTCAGCCTTCTTGGGGTCTGTCGCGCCCATCAGCTCGCGGTTTTTGGCGATCGCGCCTTCACCTTCGAGGACTTGGATCATCACGGGACCGGAGATCATGAAATCGACCAGGTCTTTGAAGAAGGGGCGCTCTTTGTGCACAGCGTAGAAAGCCTCGGCTTCGCCGCGGGACAGGTGTGCCATTTTGGCGGCCGCGATTTTCAGGCCAGCGCCTTCAAAACGGGCATAGATTTGACCGATCACGTTCTTGGCAACGGCGTCGGGCTTAATGATGGACAGGGTGCGTTCAATAGCCATGATTTTCCTCAAATAAAAACGTTGGGGCAGATTTCCGAAAGCCTTCTATTCTAACCGGCTGAGGGGGTCGATGTGAGGCTTTTGCGAGTGGAGTTAGCGCTTGAAGCGCTTTTTGGCCTGCTGCTGCGCCTTGCGCTGCTGTGCAATCGTATCGGCCCCGATATAGCCCAGTGATGTGCGCATGGGGTCGGGTTGACCGCCACCGGATCGGGCGCTTGCGCCACCTGCTGGGCCTCGACGTTGACTCGCGTTAGGCGAGCGCCCTGTTGGGCGCCCTGGCGCGCGCCCGGGCCCTTTTGAACCGGGGCGCCGCACCGGCTCGGGATTCGCATCCAACCCAACCGCCGCAGCCAATTGCCCCACGTCTCTCGGGCTGAGCTCAACCCAGGTCCCTCTGCGAAGCCCCCGAGGCAACACCACGCTGCCGTAGCGGATGCGGATCAATCGGGAAACCGCATGCCCAACGGCCTCGAACAGCCGGCGCACCTCTCGATTTCGCCCCTCTGCGATGGTGACTTTGTACCAAGTGTTGGCGCCTTCACCACCGCCTTCGCTGAGTGTCAAAAATTGTGCAGGACCATCTTCAAGCTCAATACCCGAGGTCAAACGCTGCTTGGACTCATCGGTCACCGTGCCCAAGACCCGAACGGCATACTCCCTCTCCAACCCAAACCGAGGGTGCATCAACTGGTTGGCCAATTGACCTGAGTTGCTGAACAAAAGCAAGCCTTCAGTGTTGAGGTCCAAGCGGCCCACCGACTGCCATTTGCCCTGATGCAAGCGCGGCAATTTGCGAAACACCGTGGGGCGATTTTGAGGGTCATCGTGCGTCACCACCTCGCCCACGGGCTTGTGATACGCAAGGACACGCATGGGCGGCGGCGCAATGGTCACCCGAATCGGCTTGCCATTCACGCGGACGGTGTCGCCAAATTTGATTCGCTGTCCCACGTGAGCGGGCTCGTTGTTGACTGAGACCCGTCCCTCGAGGATCAAACGCTCCATGTCCAAGCGGGAGCCCACGCCTGCTTGTGCCAACACCTTGTGCAACTTTGGCATGTCTTGCTGGGGCGGCAGGACCCGCTTGTAGGCCACAGGTGATTCGTCGCCTTGGCTGGCGTCGAAATCCCCGGATAAGACGTCCTGCAAATCAACAGCGCTCTCATTGAGCTCGATGCTCTGCGCGTCGGTATCTTCTGGCAAACGGCCCTCACGGGCGGGTTCTTTGGGTTGCATGGTCTCGGTCTATTCCGGTTTGGGTGAGCCCACACCGTCAGTGTCAGGCTCGGACATGGCGTTCGAGTTGTTCTCGGGTGCCACAGATTGATCGGAATCACGATCGGGCTTTGTCGGCTCAGTGACGCCAACCTCCTCACGTGAAACACCCTCAGCTGGATCAGCTGTCTGGGGGTCAGGGATTGCGTTTGCACTGGGGGCCGAGTCAACAGCGAGCTGCGCAATCGCGGGCTCAATCGACGCCTCAGAGGAGCTGTCGACAGGCTGTGCACCCTCGCCATGCTCCTGAAGGTCTAAACCAGGCGCCCACAGTGCCGCTTCTTCGGCGCTGAGTCCAGCAGCCTCAAGCGCCGCGTCTTGTCCTGACAAGGCGTCCTCTAACTGCACATCGGTCAGTTCGGGAAGCTGATCCAACGAAGCCAGCCCCAAATCCTCGAGGAATTGCTTGGTGGTCGCCAGCAGGGCCGGGCGGCCCACCGTTTCGCGGTGTCCGATCACTTCGACCCAGCCACGATCTTCGAGCTGCTTGATGATGAGCGAGTTGACGGTCACACCTCGAATGTCTTCGATATCGCCGCGTGTGACCGGCTGGCGATAGGCAATGATGGCCAGCGTTTCGAGCGCAGCTCTGGTGTATTTCGGTGGCTTTTCGGGATGCATGCGATCCAGATAGCGGCGCATTTCTGGTCGGCTTTGAAAACGCCACCCTGTGGCAACGCACACCAGCTCAACCCCGCGCTGAGTCCACTCCTGTTGCAATTGCTGGAGGAGTTGCTTGACGGTATCGGCAGTGAGTTGATCCTCAAACAGCGAGGTCAGGTCTTTGAGAGACAAGGGCTGACCGGAACAAATCAGGGCTGTTTCGAGGATGCGCTTGGCATCCGTTGTATTCATGTCGTCAGTGTCTGATGAGTTTCGATGCGAGAAGGCGTTTCTCAGCTCGACGAGGGCGCACCTGCGTTCAAAGCAGGCTCAGTGCATTGTACCCAAGCCCGCTGGTTTCAAAAGCCTTCAGCAAATGGGCAGGCGGCGCGACCCACCAGTGTAGGGACATACCAGTTACTGGGTGGATCAGCGCCAAGTCGTGGGCGTGCAGGCCTTGTGTTTCGAGGCCCAGTTCGGCGCGCCCGCCGTACAAGCCATCTCCGACCAAGGGCATGCCACGCCATGCCATGTGCACGCGAATTTGATGGGTGCGCCCGGTGCGCAGTTTGCAACGCAACAGCAGGTAGGGTCCGCTGGCATCCAATACGGTGGCTTCGGTTTGAGCGGGCTTTCCACCTGCCACGACCCCCATGCGGAGTCTATTCTTGGGGTCGCGGCCAATGGGCTGGTCAACTTCGAATACATCCCCCACGGCAGCCTGCCCCTTGGCCAGCGCGACATAAACGCGTTGCACACTGCGCGTGGCAAGTTGCTCAACCAAATGTGCCATCGCCTGCCTTGACTTGGCGACCACCATCAAACCACTGGTGTTCTTGTCCAAACGGTGGACGATCCCGGCACGCGGCAGGTGCTTCGCCTCGGCATGATGGTGGAGCAATCCATTCAAAACTGTGCCTGTCCAATTGCCCGCACCGGGATGCACCACCAACCCTGCTGGCTTGTTGATGACCAAGAGGTGCTCGTCCTCAAACACGATATCCAGGGGCACGTGCTCAGCGCGAAAAGCATGCGCCGCAGGTGTAGGTTGCAACTCGATTTCGACCCATTGGCCAGCGCTCACCTTGGTCGCCGGTTTAGGGGTCAATTTGCCATCGACTTTGGCGCAGCCGTCCTGAACCAGTTGCGCCAAGTAGGAGCGCGACAATTCGGGAATCCAATCCGCGAGGCATTTATCCAATCGCTGCCCATGAGCCAGCGCATCTGCCTTGATCGATCGGATCTCTGGGGCGCCTCCAGTGTCAGTCTCAGGTGTGAGCAAGTCTTCCTCGACCGCCTCATGGGGGGCGCATATAATTTTTTGAATCACACGAGCTCCTGATGAGGTCGTGACAACATTTGCAAGGAAGTCATGTCGAAATTATCCGCGCTTTATTTGGGACTCGTGTTCTTCGTCGTGGGATGTGCGTCTACTTCAGAGCAGGACAAAACACTGGGATGGAGTCCCAACAGGATTTACCAAGAGGCCCGCGACGAGCAGGCTGCCGGCAACAACGACAAAGCAGCCCAGCTTTACGAAAAGCTTGAAGGGCGCGCTGCTGGCACACCGCTGGCCCAGCAAGCCATGCTAGACGCTGCATACATGCGCTACAAAACCCGCGAGCCCGCATATGCGAACAGCATTCTCGAACGTTTCATGCGCACGCACCCGACAAGCCCGGCCATGGATTACGCGCTGTACCTCAAAGGCTTGGTGAACTTCAACGATGAATCCGGCTTCTTCGGTTTTTTGAACGCCCAAGACTTGAGTGAGCGTGACCAAAAGGCGGCGAAAGACGCTTTCGAGACCTTCAGAGAATTGGTGACGCGCTTCCCCGATTCGAAATATGCCAAGGATGCGCAACAGCGCATGGCATATATCGTCAACGCCCTGGCTCAATACGAAGTGAATGTGGCGCGGTATTACCTCAAGCGCGGCGCCCACCTTGCTGCCGTTTCTCGCGCGCAACAAGCACTCACAGACTACCCGCAATCCCCCGCGTTGGAAGAAGCTCTGGCGGTGTTGGTACAGGCCTACGACGCCATGGGCTTGACGCAATTGCGCGATGACAACAAACGCGTGTTGCAAAGCAACTTCCCACAAAGCCGCTATCTCAAGGACGGCATCCAAGAGTCCGTGAAATCTTGGTGGAAGCTTTGGTGAAGACGCAGGCGTCCTGCGCCTAAACTTTCGGCGAGAGACCAGGGTTGAAGCGCCTTACGGCGCATTGAGTGTCACCAGGCTTTGAACCCAAGCGCTGGCTTGTTCGGGCTGAGTCAAAACCCGCATGGGGGGCAAGGCGGCACGCAAGCGGCTGCCGTAACTGCTGCGCATGAGCCGGGTATCCCCAATCACCAGCAAGCCTCGGTCCGTTTCAGTGCGGATCAGCCGGCCAGCGCCCTGCTTCAGGGCCACTGCAGTGGCAGGCAAACTGTGGCGCGAGAAGGCTGACTCGCCCTCTGCTTCAAACCTCTGCGCTCTAGCTTTGCCGACAGGGTCATCGGGGACTGGAAACGGCAACTTGTCCAACACGACCATTTGCAACATGTCGCCCGGCATATCCACGCCCTCCCAAAACGACACCGACGCCACGAGGATCGCACCCGAGTGGGGGTTGGGATCAGCAAATCTCGCCAACAGACGCGGCTTGGGATCCTCCCCTTGCACCAAAACAGCGATGTCCGAGTCTTGCAGCGCGTCTCGAAATGCATTCGCAGCTGCCTCCAACGCTCGGAGACTGGTCGTTAAAAACAGAGTTCTGCCACCCAAATCTTTGACCCACGGCAAAACTTCGTGCGTCAGCCTTTGCGTGTGCATCGGATCGCTGGGCTGCGGCAAGCTGGAAGGCACCCACAGCGCTGCCTGTCGCGCATGGTCAAAGGGACTCTCAACGACTTGGGTTTGTGCACCGCTCAGCCCCAAAGGCTCGCAAAACCACGACAGGCTATCGTTATCACCCAGTGTGGCAGAGGTGAACACCCAGCTCCTCGGCCCGTTGTAAGAGCCCTCTCCGGCTCTGCCGGAGAAAAGAGCTGAATAGTAGCCGTCGATTGATCGCGTCATGCGGAGTGATCCTTTTCGGGATCATTCTATACGATTCGGGCCGGGTTGGAGAAACGTGGTTCTTCTAAAATTCAGCGATTCGGGTCTGTCGGTAGCAAAGTGCTGCTGCCCCTTAGTGCACCCGCGCCTTCCCGATCTCCAGCCCGTCCGCGCCCGCTGATACGGCGATCACGCTTCCGTCCTCGATCTCGCCCGCCAGCAGCTTGCGCGCGATGGGGTCGACGAGGTCCTTCTGGATGACGCGCTTCAGGGGGCGGGCGCCGTAGACGGGGTCGTAGCCCTTGTCGGCGAGCCAGGTCAGGGCGCTGTCGTCCAGGGCGAGCGTCAGGCGGCGGTCGGCCATCAGCTTTTCCAGACGGGCCAGCTGGATGCGGACGATGCCGGCCATCTGGTCGCGGCCCAGGCGGCGGAACAGGATGATCTCGTCGATCCGGTTCAGGAACTCGGGGCGGAAGTGGGCGCGGACCTGCTCCATGACGTAGGGGCGGACCGCTTCGACGTCGTCGCCTTCGCTCTGGCCGGCCAGGGCGTCGGAGCCCAGGTTTGAGGTCAGGATGATCAGGG
>JALQVJ010000049.1 GCA_023260355.1 Burkholderiaceae bacterium
CCCCAAATGGGGTGAGGAAGTGGTGGCAGACAAGTGCTTTCACGTCAGCCCGTTCTGCGAAGTGCAGGGACAATATCGGTTTCGTTTCATGTGGCGTAGGAACCAATGCGTGGCTACGGTAGACCACGATGACGAACAGGGGCCTTTGGTCACGACCCATTGGAGTGGCGAATTGCAGCCGTACACTCGAGCTGCAGCTCGCCGAGCGGCGTGGCGATACCCATTGCTGAGTTGGATGGTCACGTGGCGCATTCACTGGCAAGCGTTCCAACTTTGGCTCAAACGCGTTCCGTTTTTTAGCAAACCTCCAGCGCCGACTACTCCAGTGACGCAGGCGCATTCCAACAGGAGAACAGCATGAACACCACCACCGTCAGCACGCGACGAAGCGCAACCCGAGCAGCCGGATGGCCATGGGTTGCCAAGCGCGCCGTGGCAATGCTCAACAAACTGCAGGTTGGCACTTTGACCGTGCATTGGCCAAATGGGGAAACCAGCCACTTTGGCGAAGATGCCATGCAGGGGCACGCAGCCCTGACGCTCACGAGTTGGGAGCCGATCCATCAGGCCCTGAGAGCGGGTGACATTGGGTTTGCCCAAGCCTATATCGACGGCCATTGGCATACGCCGGATTTGGCTGGGCTGATGCGCCTGATCCTTGCGAATCGACAGGCATTGGATCAGGCGATATACGGCCATTGGGCCGCGCGTTTGGTCTACCGTTTGCGCCATTGGATGCGGCGCAACAGCAAAGCCAACAGTGCCAAGAATATTCCAGCCCACTACGATTTGGGCAATGACTTCTACAAGCTATGGCTGGACGGCACGATGAACTATTCATCGGCGGTGTTCGACGGGGATTTCCGCAAAAGCCTCTCGGTGGCCCAAGATGCCAAGGTGCGCCGAGCCCTGCTCATGGCTGGTGTGAAGGCAGGCTCTCGCGTTCTAGAGATCGGCTGCGGTTGGGGTGCGCTAGCGGAGATGGCAGCGCGTGACTTCAATGCGGAACTTGTGGGACTGACGCTGAGCCCCTCTCAATTGGCATTCGCCCAGAACCGTTTGGCGACGCAAGGGTTGGCGGAATCGGTTGATTTGCGCCTGCAAGACTATCGTGACTTGGGCAACGAGCAGTTCGATGCAGTGTGTTCGATTGAGATGATTGAGGCGGTGGGACAAGCGTATTGGCCAGAGTATTTCTCGACAGTCGCAAAGGCCTTGCGCCCAGGTGGCAAGGCTTGTATCCAAGCCATCGTGATCGACGATCAGCACTTCGATCGCTACATCAAGGGATCCGACTTCATTCAACAAATGATTTTCCCAGGCGGTTGTTTGCCAAGCCCGAGCGCTTTCAAGGCTGCGGCGGAGGCTGCAGGATTGGAAATTGTCGATTCGTTCGCCTTTGGCCCAGACTACGCCGAGACCTTGCGTCGCTGGCGCATCGATTTCATGGGCCAGTTGGACGCAGTGCGAGCTCTGGGCTTTGATGACGCATTCATCCGCACATGGGAGTTCTATCTGGCGTATTGCGAAGCCGGATTTGACGCCGGTGATGTGGACGTTTTGCAATACACCTTGCAAAAGAAAAGTCGCCACTGATGTGGGGACTGGCTCCGCTCAATCCACCCATCACCCATTGGGCTGAGAGGCGCGTTTGGCTGGTCGGCGCATCCAGTGGCATTGGTGAGGCGCTCGCGAAGGCCCTCTACAGACTGGGTGCGAGTGTGGTGGTGTCTGCGCGCAATGCCGAGGCATTGCAAGCTCTAACCGAAGCGCATCCTGGGATGACATCATTGCCACTGGACGCCACAGATCCCTCGGCGGTGACAGCGGCAGCGCACGCGCTTGAAAGCCAAGGCAGGTTGGATTTGGTGGTGTACTGCGCGGGTTATTACAAGCCCATGCGGGTTGATGCTTGGCACACCGACGAGTTAGAGCGCCACTGGCGAGTCAACGTGCAAGGTTGGTGGCATGTGTTGGCTGCCGTCATGCCTTTGATGCGGGCGCGCGGGCATGGGCACCTTTGCGCCGTGAGCAGTGTGGCGGGCTATCGGGCGTTGCCCAAAGCCTTGGCGTACGGCCCCACCAAATCGGCGCTATCGCATTTGATGCAAGGGTTGTACATCGATTTGAGACCTGCAGGTATCGGGGTCAGTGTCGTGAGCCCAGGCTTCGTGAGCACGCCCATGACCGCCCAGAACGACTTCCAAATGCCCGCCTTGATTTCACCAGATGAAGCCGCACAAGCGATTCTGCGGGGCTGGGCCAAGGGTGAGTTCGAAATTCATTTCCCAAAGCGCTTCACACGATTCCTCAAGGTGTTGTCGTTGCTGCCTTGGCGTTGGTACTTTGCGTTGATGCGGCGTCTGGATCAGTAGGAGGCTTTGTGCAGTTGTCAAACCCTGTCCCAGAGAGCGTGATTGAACAAGCAGTGGCTTGGTTTGCCACGCTCACGCCCGTCACATTGGATGCCATAGAGCAGGTCTATGCCGCAGATGCACGTTTCAAAGATCCGTTTCAAGACGTGCAAGGCTTGGCTGCGATCAAAGCGATCTACGCCCATATGTTTCAGGCGCTGGATCAGCCCCAATTTGTGATCCATCAATGTGTGCATCAAGGGGATCACACCTTTTTGGTTTGGGATTTTGACTTTGGCGTTCGGTGGCGACAAAAAGTTGTTGCCCAAAAGATCCGTGGGACCACCCATCTGACCCACCGTGAATAACATGATCTTCTACATGCTCAAGGTGTTTCAGTTTGTCGTCTTTAGACGCTTCTTCTTTCAAAAATTTGGTGAATTTCATCATACTTGTATTTATAATAATCGAGAATACGAGAAGTTAATTTTTTCTTTGACTGTGCCTTTTAAATTGTTTGGCATCTTATGTGGGATTTTGATAACCATATTTACATCATCATAAGTTATTTTATGTACAGAAGCATCAATTTCACACTTTCTAGCTCCTCTTACTACAGTAAAGCCAAGATATTCTGCTATTTTTGCTGGTTCAGTTATTACTTTCAATCTTTCTATAAACTCTCTGTCGCCGTGATGCCAACCAGTAAACGATTCATCATATCCCCCTGCTTCCCAAAACTTGTCTTTATTGACAACAAAGACATTAGGATGTCCTGGCCATGGATGGTATTGAAACGAAGCTGAAGAGTAAAAAGAAAAATAGTATAATTTTTCTGGATTAAAAGTTACTCGTTTTAGAAACGCAATTGTTTCTGGTGAGAAGTGACAATCAATGTCAGAGAATAGTATATTATCACAAGTTGCTATTTCAGAAATTAAATTGCGACAACCATGACTGTTGAATCCCAAATCTTCATCTACACGCCACAATTGAAAGTTTGGATAGTCGAAGTCTTTGACAATATCATATGCAGGGAATTCTTCAGAACCATCATCCACGAGTATTATTTCAACTTGATGTGGATAATGTTTCCAAAGATTTAGTTGTTGTTGAAGTAGTTCGGGCTCATTATAATAAGTGTACCCTAGTGTGAACCTACAATCCTTTGATGCCATCCATTGCTTCCGTTACGTCAATCTTGGTGACATCTTCTGCTGGGAAGTCAATTGTTCCGCCCTCTTGAAGCTGAAAATTTTCTCCGTGTGTC
>JALQVJ010000050.1 GCA_023260355.1 Burkholderiaceae bacterium
TGAACGCTGGCGGTATGCTTTACACATGCAAGTCGAACGGCAGCATAGGTGCTTGCACCTGATGGCGAGTGGCGAACGGCGTGTCACAGCCCGAGCCCACGGGAACCCACAGCATGGGCCATGTCTTCAAGGAAGCACTGACGGAGGGCCCCCAACTGTTGCTGCTCGGTGCGATGGCCGTGGGCTATCTCTCGGGCGATGCGGGTAGCGCCGCCATGCAACCGTTCACAGGCGATTTGTTCAAAGGGATGCTGGCCTTCTTTTTGCTCGATATGGGCTTGCTCACGGCACGCAATGTGCCAGCGCTCAAGGGCCAAAGACCTGCCCTGATGGCGTATGCGCTTGTCGCGCCCTTGCTGCACGCGAGCATGGCACTGGGCATCGCGGTGGTGCTTGGACTGGCCACCGGCAACGCCATTTTGCTGATGGTTTTGGCTGCCAGTGCGTCGTACATCGCGGTGCCAGCGGTCCTGCGTTATGCCATACCCGAGGCATCGCCACCACTTTACTTTGGCCTGTCGTTGGGGCTGACCTTTCCATTCAATATCTTGGTGGGTATCGGTCTATACACACAAGCAGCCCAATGGGCACTCAATTGAAGGCTCTGCATCCACACCAGCGCTCGATATCCCCAACCGCCACACAGCTACCTTTCGAGTGATATACCGTTAACCTGAATCCCATATCTCAAGGATATCGCTCATGGAGCTTCGCCAACTGCGCCAGTTTGTCGTTCTCGCGGAATCGAAAAGCTTTCGACTGGCGGCCGAACGCCTGTTCATGGCGCAGCCGCCGCTGTCGATTGCCATCAAAAAACTCGAGGAAGAAATCGGCGCGCAGCTGTTTGAGCGCTCAGCGCGAGGCGTCAAGCTCACGCCCGCTGGTGAAGCGGCACTGATTGACGCCAGACGTTGCCTGCGAGATGCGGAACAGTTTGCGGAAAGCGCCCGATCGGTCGACTCAGGATCCGCAGGCGAGTTGCACATTGCATTCATCAGCTCGGTCACCTTTGGGCTGCTCCCTCGCATCGTGCGTCAGTTTCGAGAGCATTTCCCAGATGTCCGACTCGTGCTTCACGAGGCGAACAACAAGGAGGCATTTGACGGGATTTCCAGTGGCACATTTGACTTGGCCTTCATTCGCCAGCCAGCACTGCCGCCGAGCGGCGTCGGCATGCAGCCTGTCGAAAAAGACCACTTGTGCTTGGCCGTGCCATCGGCCCACCGCTTGGCTCACCGGAAAACCATCAGCATGGCGGATGTGGCGGAGGAGGCTTTCATTGGGTACCTACCCTCTCAGCTCGGCGGTGGTCTGAGCGCCGCCTGCAACGCCGTCTTTCGCGAGCACCAAATTCGGCCAACCTACACCCAGTCTGCAGTGCAAGTGTCAACGGTGATCGGCTTGGTCGAGGGGGGCTTGGGTATCGCACTGGTGCCCGCCGCACACATCCACCACGCGTCGACACGTGTGCGCTTTTGTGCGATCCATGGCGAAACCCCAAAGAAGAGAGTGGGTATTGCACTCGCTCACCGAACGCTTGAAGAGTCTTCAGTGTCGCGCAGGTTCCGCGAGGTCGCGAAGCAGCTGTCGCGCTGAAAGCCCCATTTTTCAAGGGATTTTCGCTCGCCAGTTGAAGCTATACAGAAAATATATCACTGAATAAAAATTTCGTATTAGCTCGCAACCGAATGTTCAACCTAGCATGATTCTCAGCACGCTTCCTGTGCTACCAGCTCGAGAACATATCAACAGGAGACAACGCATGAGCATCAATCGACGTGAGGTTTTACAAGGGACCGCAGCTGTTGCAGCCGCTGGCTTGGCCCCCACACTTGGCACTGCGCACGCAGCCAACCTGCCGAATTTGCCAGAGACCATGATTTGGACCGCGTACGACATTGGCGCAGCCGGTTACGTGGAGGCCTCAGCGGTGGCAGAGGCTTTTGGCAAGAAGTACGGCACCCGCATCCGACTGCAACCCTCCGGCAGCTCGCTGGGGCGCATCAAGCCCGTGATGGATGGCCGCGCATCCCACGGCTGGCTGGCCAACGAGTTGTACTTTGCGATGGACGGCCTTTACGAATTCGCGGCACCCGATACGGGACCGCAAAATCTGCGCACCCTGATGGGACGCGCCAACTCACTCTCGATTGGGGCGGCCACCGACAGCGGCATCAAAACCGTTGCCGACTTGAAAGGTCGCAAATTCGCTGTTGCGAAATCCAACACATCGATTTATGCGAAGACCGAACCCATCCTCGCATTCGCTGGACTGACCTGGGACGATCTGGACTTGGTTGAGTACCCAAGCTACGGCGCAACGGTCAAAGCGCTGATCGAGGGCAAGGCAGACGCCGGCGGCTTTGCGCCATCATCTGCGAGCCTGCGCGAATTGGAAGCCACTCGGGGCATCACCTGGATGGCGCTGTCACCCGAAAACAAGCAGGGTTGGGCACGCATGAAGAAGGTCGTGCCATTTGTGGAGCCGTTCCAAGAGACCGTAGGCGCCGGGCTGAGCGATGCCAACCCAGTGTGGATGCTCGGCTACCGCTACCCCATGATCACGGTACGGACCGAAACCCCAGCCGATCAAACCTACGCTTTGACCAAGGCGGTGGCAGAGACCTTTGACATGTACAAAGATGTCAACAAAGTTGCATCGCGTTGGGCTGTGGCCAAGGCGGGCACGCCGCCGATGGATGCCGCGATGCACGATGGCGCGATCCGTTACTACAAAGAAATCGGTCTCTGGAAGCCTGAGCACCAAGAATGGCAAGACAGCATGCTCAAGCGCCATGCGGCGATGAAGAAGGCTTGGGACAAGCTGATTGCCAAGACGCCTGGCGCATCTGGCAAGAGCATTGCTGAGATGCAAGCGCTCTGGTACCCCGTGCGTGCCGAGGTACTGGCCTCTCTGTAACAGAGAAGCCTTTTGCCCGATGTCCGCCGCATTGGCGGGCATCGGGTCCCATGACTTCAACCCAAGCACACCATGAGCGCATCCAGTTCTGCACATGCATCGAATGAGATTCCTGAGTTCGTTGATCCCAGCGCGCAGCCCAAACGGCTAACGGGCCTCTCAAGGTGGGTCGTATTTGCGCTCACCCTGCTCGGTCTATTGATCACCGTCAACCAAGTTTTCAACCTTGGACTCGGCAACATCAGGCCCATCAGCACCGCCTACTACTACGTGATCATTGGCGTGTTTTGCGCCATTGGCTTCCTGGCTTTCCCAGCGCGGGCCAAGGACAGCCAAGTCCGTTGGTATGACTGGGTGCTGACACTCTCGACACTTGGCATCGCACTGTGGATCAGCATGAACGCGCAGTTGGCGATCGACCGAGGATGGAACCTCGACGCGCCGCTCGGCCCCACTGTGATCGCCGCCCTGTTCACGGCTTTGGCACTCGAGGCTGTCAGACGAACAGGCGAAACCCTGTTGTTTGTGGTCTGCTTGGTATTTGGCACCTTCCCCATGTACGCCGACCACATGCCCGGCTTTTTATGGGGCGTGCAATTCAGCTTTGGCGGCACCGTGCGAGAGCACGTCTACGGGCTGCAAAGCATCATTGGCATCCCCGTGCAAGTGGTCTCCGATACGTTGATCGGTTTTTTGGTGTTCGGCGTTGTATTGGCCAACACCGGAGGCAGCAGCTTCTTCATGAACTTTGCCTCAGCCCTTTTGGGGCGCTCACGCGGTGGGCCCGCAAAAGTAGCGATCGTGTCCTCAGGCCTGTTCGGCATGCTCTCGGGCAGTCCTACCTCCAACGTGCTCACCACAGGCACGCTGACCATCCCAACCATGAAGCGTTGCGGTTACGACCCAGTTTACGCAGGCGCGATCGAATCGTGCGCATCCACAGGTGGCTGCTTGATGCCGCCCGTCATGGGCGCAGCGGCATTCATCATGGCCAGCTTTTTGAACTTGCCTTATGTCCATGTGATCACTGCGGCCTTGATCCCCGCATTGCTCTACTACAGCGCCTTGCTGTTGCAGTCAGATCTGTACGCGTGTCGGCACAACTTGTCTGGCGTTGCGGCGCACGAAGTGCCTTCCCTTTGGCGCACCTTGAGTTCGGGTTGGTACTACATCGTGGCCTTGACCGTGCTCACCGTGCTCTTGGTGGGGTGGCGCATCGAAGCCGAAGCGCCCTTTTGGGTTTCGTTGTTCCTCTTGTTGATCGCTGTCATGCGCGCCAAACGCAACGGTACCCGAGGCGACGATTGGGTCCAATTGGTGGTCGATATTGGCCAAGCCGTGGCGCAGTTGGTCTGCTTGATTGCGGGCATCGGCTTGATCGTGGGCGCCATGTCTGTGACGGGCGTGGCGAACGCGTTTTCGCGTGAGTTGGTGCAAATGGCTGGCAGCAATTTGGGGCTCTTGTTGGCGGCTGGCGCACTCACGAGCTTCATCTTGGGCATGGGTATGACCGCTTCGGCGTGCTACATCTTCCTCGCCATCGTGCTCGCTCCGGCTCTGATCAAGGTCGGTATCGACCCCATGGCAGCGCACTTGTATATTTTTTACTGGGGCATCGTTTCCTTCATCACGCCGCCCGTGGCCCTGGCAGCGATCACGGCAGCAGCCATCGCCAAGGCCAAACCCATGGAGGTCGGCTTCAAGTCGCTGAGAATCGGGCTGTTGTTGTTGCTGTTGCCAGTGCTTTTTGTCCTGCAACCCGCATTGATCATGAAGGGAGAGCCTGGGCTCATCCTGCAATCGGTGAGCACGGCGTTCATGGCGGTGGTGTTTCTGTCAGCCGCGTTTGAAGGCTATATCTGGCGCCTCGGACATTTGACGATGGTGAGCCGCTTGTGTCTGGGTGTGGGTGGTTTGATGATGTTCATCCCTGAGCTGTACACCGATCTCGCTGGCATGGGCGTGGCCTTGCTCGGCTTGGTACTCGCTCGCATCAAGCCGGGTGTGCCGCCCGGCCCACTGCGCCCTGCCTGAGTCGAACCGCCCTCTGGTTGGTCAAGCGCATGGCATGGGTGGACTTGGTATCCGCAGAGTGGCTCAACCGCCACATGGCCGAGGCTGGGGTCTGCGTTTTGGACGCCACCACCCTGATGACGCCTCAGCCGGTTGGGCCCTCGCAGATCACCCATGGCGGCGCGCTGTGGGCCTCGGGTCACATCCCGGGTTCGCAACACGTGTGCATGGTGGGCGATTTCTCAGACCCCAATGGGGCCTACCCTTACACGCTGCCCACGGCGACGCAAGTCGCTGATCGTTGCCAGGCGCTAGGCATCCAGCCAGACTCGCACGTGGTGATTTACACAGCAAGCCAGCCAATGGTGGCCACGCGTGTGTGGTGGGTCCTCAGGACGTGGGGCTTGTCCAAGGTTTCGATTTTGGATGGGGGACTGCCTCATTGGCGATCATGCGGCTACCCGCTTGACACCCGTACATCGAGCCCAGCACCGGTCGGGAGGTTTGAGCCTCAAGTGCAAGCGAACTGGGTGGCCGATGCCGAGGATGTCATGCAAGCCATGGCGGACCCGGATTGCGTCCTCATCAACGCCCTCAGCGCGCCCCAGTTCGCGGGCTCTGGTGGCGCCCACTATGGGCGCCCCGGTCGCATCCCAGGCAGCATCCATGTGCCAGCAGCCGCCATGTTTGAACCGGAGAGCATGGTGTGGAAGCAGCCGCATGCATGTCGCACCCTTTTCGAGGCCAGCGGATTGCAACCCGGCAGCGATCGCCGAGCCATCGTGTATTGCGGCGGCGGCATTGCGGCCAGTGTCGTGTTCTTTGTGCTCAAGCAACTCGGGCATGAACGCGTTGCGCTGTATGACAACTCTTTGCTCGAATGGTCAGCGAACCCAGAATGCCCCATGGCACTGGGCTGACAGGGCTGGCGTGACGCCGCACAGCGGACTCGAGCGGCCATCCCTGATTCGCGCAAGATGACACTCTGGCGACGGCCGACAGAGCTGATTCAGCGCAAAACTAAGGATCGGCCTTTCTGTTCGTTACGGAGTTCTTCATGACTGCATCTTTGCCCCAAGTGCGCCGCCAAACCATTGCAGACGCGTTGCGTCGCACCGCAACCCGCCTGCCCAACAAGAGCGCCATCGTGTGCGGCAACACCGAGTGGACCTACGCCGAGTTCGATGCGTTGGTGTCGCGCTTGGCTGCCGGCTTGCATCAGATTGGTATTCGCGAAGGCGATCGGGTTGCCGTGCTGTCGCGCAACTCACATGGATTCGCCGCACTGCGCTTTGCGCTCGCACGCCGCGGAGCGGTGATGGTGCCGATCAATTTCATGCTGAAGGCTGACGAAGTCGCCTATATCCTGCGCCACAGCGGCGCCCAAACGCTGGCCACGGATACCGACTTGACCCCCCTAGCCCGCGATGCTGCAAGCAAAGACACCCAGGTCCAACAGTACATTTGGCTGCCCAGCGAGGATGCCACGCAACCTTCGGAAGGTATGCACCTTTTTGATACCTTGGCGGCGTGCAACGACACCCTACCCGAGGTCTCGCTCCAAAGCACCGATCTGGCGCAAATTGTTTACACCAGCGGCACCGAGTCCAGCCCCAAGGGGGCAATGCTCACCCACGACGCTGTCCTATGGCAGTACGTGAGTTGTGTGATCAATGCTGAAATCGCCGAGACCGATCGCGCCCTGCATGCGCTCCCGCTGTATCACTGTGCGCAATTGGATGTGTTCTTTGGCCCCGCGGTCTATATCGGCAGCAGCAACATCATCACTGGCAAGCCTGTGCCCGATCATTTGCTCAAGTTGCTGGAGCAACACCAAATCAACAGCTTCTTTGCGCCACCCACCGTGTGGATTGCCCTGCTGCGTTCACCCGCATTCGACGCGGACAAGCTGCAACACCTGGCCAAAGGCTACTACGGCGCCTCGATCATGCCGGTTGAAGTGCTCAAGGAACTCGCTCGCCGCTTGCCCAACGTGCGGCTTTGGAACTTGTACGGTCAAACCGAAATCGCGCCATTGGCAACCATGCTCCCGCCCGAGGACCAGTTGCGCAAACCCGGCTCCTGCGGCAAAGCCGTCATCAACGTCGAAACCCGCGTGGTCAACGATGCCATGCAAGATGTCGCGATTGGCGAGGTCGGTGAAATCGTGCACCGCTCGCCGCATCTGATGTTGGGCTACCTCAACGACGAGGCAAAGACGGCAGCAGCGTTCAGCGGCGGTTGGTTCCACAGCGGAGACCTCGCCACCATCGATGAAGAGGGCTACATCACTGTTGTCGACCGCAAAAAGGACATGATCAAAACCGGGGGCGAGAACGTCGCCAGCCGCGAAGTCGAGGAGATGATTTATCAACTCCCGCAAGTCTCCGAGGTCGCCGTCATCGGCTTGCCTGATCCCAAATGGGTCGAGGCTGTCACAGCTGTCATCGTGCTCAAAGAGGGCACTGAGCTCGACGAAACAGCGGTTTTCGCGCATTGCAACGCCCACATGGCGGGCTTCAAAGTGCCCAAGCGTGTGGTGTTCGCCACGTCGCTGCCCAAGAACCCCAGCGGCAAAGTCCTCAAGCGTGATCTGCGCATGACCTACGCGTCAAGTTGATTGCAGCGCAGTGTCTTGATGCCCAAGCCGCGATGGTGCGGGCAGTCACAGTGGTCTCAGAACAGGTCGAATCCAAGTCGGTGCACGTGTGGCACACCAGCGAGGCTCACCACCATTTGCGGCGCTTGAACCACCACAACGTGCTTGCCACGATGCAGAGCATGATCGCAACGAGTGCCGGGTAGCCCCAGGCCCAGTGCAGCTCTGGCATGTGCTCAAAGTTCATGCCGTAAATGCCTGTCAACAGCGTCAATGGCAAAAACAGCACGGTAAATACGGTGAGGGTTTGCATGATGCGGTTGAGGCGGTGCGCGCTCAAGGACATGTAGCTTTGCATCATGTCAGATGTGAGTTCCTGAAATAGGTTGGCCATCGACGCGAGGCGCTCGTAGTGCTCGTACACGTCATTCAGCTCATGGTGCAGTTTGGGGTCGCCCTGATCGACCGCCTCTTGCCATGTTTCTAGCGCAGACGCATGGTAGGTGTGGGTTCGGCGCAGCTTCTTCAAGCGCGCGTTGGCGTAAGCCAGCTCTTCGAGCAAGCGATCATCCTTGGCGCTGAAAATCTCTTCTTCGAATTGCGTCATCCGCTCTTCATGGCCCAAAAGCAATGCGGTGTAGCGATCCACGACCGCACGCAATATTCGGCATGCAAGCCTTGGTGTCGTCATGTCAGCTGACAGCTCATGGCCCAACCACTGGCGCCAGATCTTTGACACGCTGGGCGAGTCACTTTGGTGGATGGTCACCAACCAATTTGGCCCCGTGAAAATGGCGATAGGGATCGTCTCGTAATCGATGTCATGGCTGTGCGCAGCCAGGCCCCGGAACAGCAAAAAACTGTGGTCTGAAAAGATCTCCGCCTTGGGCGGGTGACGCGTTTGGCTGGCGTCCGACAGTGCGAGCGGGTGCAGTCCTAAAACGGCCCGCAACCACTGGTAGGTGGATGCATCAGGCTTGCCAAGCACATCCACCCACAGGGTTTGTCGCGACTGCACATCCCAAGTCTGTGGCAAAGCGGACAGCAATTGCGCCTGATCGTTGGCATTTCCGACCGCCGCTTGTACCGTGGTCGCCCGCTGATCCTCTGACACATCGGCTTGCGGGTGAAGTGACTGAACAGTTTGCGGGGTTGTTTTCTGACTCATGGGCGATGATCTGGTTTTCTGTCTATTGTGTTCCCTAATGCCAAAAAGCAGCAAATGCGATGGCCTTCGCGGAATGACCGCGAAGTGTTGACGCCCCTGCCATAGGAGAGATCTGATCATGACAACGCATCACCGCATCTTGAAGTTGCATCACGCAGCCTACCGTTGCAAGAACTCAGCTGACACACGCGCCTTCTATCAAGACTTTTTAGAGCTCCCTTTGGCGGGTGTACTCGAAATCAACGAAACCAAAACTGGGCGGCCCACGTCGGTATTGCACACCTTTTACCAGATGGCAGACGGGGCATGTTTGGCATTTTTTGAAGCGCCAGATATGCCGTTTGACTTCAAGGACCAACACGACTTTGATCTGCACATCGCTTTAGAGGTCAACACGGAACACCTTCAACGCATGATTGATAAAGGTCGTGCGCAAGGGCAATCTGTGCGAGGCCCGTCAGATCACGGCTTCATTGAATCCATCTATTTCAGAGATCCCAACGGGTATGTGATCGAACTCACCGCCAAAAAAACCAACCACGATCTGCATCTCGATGCGTCGCAGACCGCCGCACACCGACAGCGGGTTGACGCTTGGGTGGCACAGCACAGCGCGTGAGTTGGCGCGGCGCCCTTGGTTCGCTCCAATGGCCGCCAGGCTCAGCGGCTGGCTGCGCCAGGTATCTCGTCATAGCCCTCGACGCCGTCGGCCACACAATGAAATGGTTGTTTGTCCTTCAAGTATTGCGCAACTGTTGGCTTGAAGACGGTGGGGTCATCAAAGGTGCCCACCTTCAGGATGATGGACTCGGGAAAGCGCGGACTCAAGGTCGCCAGCGACGTGCCGCAGCGGGGGCAAAACCAGCGTGTGCGTGGTGTCTCTAAATCACTGCGGGTGAACGTGCTGGGCTCGCCTTGTAATAAGGTGAACCCATTCTTGGGCACGATCATCGCCGCGTTGGGGTTGCCGCCACTGATGTATTGACACTCGCGGCAGTGACACTGAACGGCGCGCTGGGGTTCGCCTTCAAAAGAAAATCGAATATCTCCGCAATAACAACGGCCTTTGATCTGCATCTTGTTCTCCTCTGTTGCGTCCCCACAGGGCGCATGAACTGCGTGGGTGCGCCCTCTGATCTCGGCGCTCACCCGGGTTGCGGCGCAGCCATGGAAGGGACCGGGCTTTGGCACCTATTCACCGACATTTTGTGCGTTTTTGAGCCGCTATCAATAATGGGCGTATGCCCCGCGCGACTGTTCACCCCACCACTGACCCTACCGACTCGCCGACAGATGGCGTCACCGTCTATTTCGACGGCAGCTGTCCGCTGTGCCGTCGCGAAATTTCACTGTATCAGCGCTCCGAGAGCGACGCCCCATTGCGCTGGCACGACGTGAGCCAATGCGTCCCAGACGCGCCGGGTCTCAGCCCCGAAACCGCGATGGCGCGCTTTCATGTGCGAGATGCCCAGGGCCAACACGCACAAAGCCAATAACGTGCATTGAAACATCCACCGGGGTGCACCCTCCAAGAAGCGCAAACCTATCAACCCATTGTCGCCACCTGTCATTGAAACCCACTGGCTGGCACTGGCCCAAACCATTTGCGCAAATGCCAACGACAACATCGCCAAATAAACGCCGGCGCTGCGCATTAAAAAACGGGCCATCAATGTTGCAGCCAGAAAGGCTGCGGCCATGCCAATCCATGCA
>JALQVJ010000066.1 GCA_023260355.1 Burkholderiaceae bacterium
CACACCATTTTGAAGGTCCTGCAATCCACCGTGCGGATCGATGGTGTCGCTGGCATGCCAATCCGCATCGACCCGATGGTCTGGCAGCGCGATGGCATTGATCGTCAGATCCCGACGCGCGAGATCTTCCTCAAGCGTCACACGCTCGTCGGCGTGAATGACAAAGCCTTTGTAGCCTTTGCCTGATTTGCGCTCGGTGCGAGCCAGCGCGTATTCTTCATGCGTTTTCGGATGCAAAAAAACGGGAAAATCCTTGCCCACTGGCGCAAAGCCAAGCGCCTCCATGGCAGCAGGCGTGCTCCCGACGACGACCCAATCGCGGTCGACGCGATCCTCGGCTTGCCCCAACAACTGTTGAAGCAAGCGGTCTCTGACCGCGCCGCCCACCAAGTAGGTCTGCATGAGTCAATCAGCGGTTTACCGCTCAGGTCTTGTGGGTGGTGGCGCGACACGGCCTTCATCGGGGCGGCGCATTTTCACCAATTGCTCGGGGCCGATTGTGAAGTAATCGGCGGGACCCCCACCGCGCAAGATATGGCCTGCGTTGGCGGTGTCGTAGATGCCATCTTTGAGCAAGCGTTTGGCGATGTAGACGCCGACAACTTCACCCAAGACCAAGTAGGTGTTGGCCTTTTTGCCGTCAACCCCTTGCAGTTGAATCAGTTGCGTCAGTTTGCACTCAAAGGCCACAGGACTCTCGCCCACGCGCGGTGGTTTCACCCACTGGCTCTCGACTGGCGTCAGCCCTGCCCGCTCAAACTCATCCACTTCGGGTGGGAAATGCTGGCAACTGGCATTCATGGCCTCAGCCAAGGGCTGCGTGGTCAGGTTCCACACAAATTCACCCGTCTCCTCAATGTTGCGCACGCTGTCCTTGTAGCCTGTGCTTGAGAAACCAATGATGGGTGGGATGTAGTTGAACGCGTTGAAAAAACTATACGGCGCCAAGTTGTTGATGCCTTGGGCCGAGCGCGTGGAAACCCAGCCAATGGGACGCGGCCCCACGATGGCATTGAACGGGTCGTGTGGTAGGCCGTGGCCTTCGCTCGGACGGTAGCTGTGAAAATCTGTTTCGATGGGGGGCAAGGTCATGGCGCGATGTGCTCCAAAAAAATGGTGACAGCAGCGCTGGGGCGCACTGCCATGGCGAATGAATCGGTTTCGCAAATCGGACGGTTCAACAAAATCGGGTGAGCCACCAGGGCCTCCACGATGGCATGAGGTGTCAGATCCGCATGGAGTTCCAGCGACTTGTACAGCGGCTCTTTGGTGCGCAGTAGATCGTGAGGCTGCGCCATTTTGTCAGCCAGGCGCGTCAAGGTGGCGGCGTCCAGGGGCGTTTTAAGGTAGTCCACAACCACCGGCTCATGGCCAGCTGCTCGCAGGCTTTCAAGCACGTTGCGAGCCGTGCTGCATTTGGGGTTGTGGTAAATCGTCAGTGACATCGGTGGTCCAGCTTTTGGGGTCAAGCCGTGAGTGGGCTTTGCTGCATGGCGTCAATCTGCTCTCGCAGAGTCGACACTTGTTCTTGCCAGTAGGAGAGTGTGCCAAACCAAGGGAAACTTTGGACAAACGCAGGGTCATTCTGGCGACTGGCGAGCCAGAACGAATAGTGGATCAAGCGCAGCGTGCGAAGCGGCTCAATCAATGCCAACTCCCGCCGATCGAAGGCCCGCATTTGTTCATAGCCTTCAAGCACCGCACCCAATTGTTGGGTGCATTGGCGACGGTCACCGTTGAGCAGCATCCACAGGTCTTGGATTGCTGGGCCCATGCGGGCATCATCGAGGTCCACGAAGTGGGGCCCTTGGTCTGGTGTCCACAAGATATTGCCAGGATGACAGTCGCCGTGAAGCCTCAGCACACGGCCTTCAGTCGCCCAAGCTTGCCATGCTGACTCGACGCCTTGTATCGCCTCTTCAAATGTGGCGTTCCAGGTGCGCTCGATCTCCAAGGGAATGTGCTGCTCAGCCATCAGTTGATCGCGGCACGCCCAGCCATAGGTATGGGGGTCAATGTGCGGGCGATGGAGGAAAGGGGCCTCAGCCCCGACCAAGTGCACGCGTGCCATCAAGCGACCAATCCACTCCAAGGTTTCCCAATCCTCTAAATCAGGCCGCCGACCACCACACCATGGGGACACGGAGAACGCAAAACCTTGGTGGTGATGCAGGGTTTGCCCTTGCACAGAAAGCGGCGCGATAGCAGGCACTTCAGCTGCTACGAGTGCTTGTGAAAACGCGTGTTCTTCTTGGATCTCCGCGTCGCTCCAGCGCTGCGGTCGGTAGAACTTCGCGACCACAATTCGCGGCGTATCTTGGCTATCGTTCTCCAAGTGAATCCGCAGGACACGATTCTCATAGGACGACAAGGCCATCATGCGGCCATCGCTGTGCAGGCCAATGTTTGCCAAAGCGTCCAGAATCAATTCGGGCGTGAGCGCCGCATACGGGTGGGGATCTGGGGTCATGTTGGGTGGCGTGATGTTGGCTCTATGATGCGCGCATGGTTAAAAAAGCCCCATCTCTGTTTGAGCAAATGCCCGAGTTGCCGGCGGGTTGTTCGGTGCCGCTTTTGCAAGCGTTGCACATTGTCACCCGCGAAGCGCGCATCAACCAAGACAGCCGCCGCAAATTGAAGCAAGTGGCGCATTTGGTGCGATTCATCGAGCCTTTGATCAAAGACGTGGTGGCGCGCCGGGGAGATGTGACCGTGGTGGACCATGGTGCGGGCAAGTCTTATTTGGGCTTCGTGTTGTACGACTGGGTCCTCAGAGCGCTGGGTGTGGGCCATGTCGAAGGCATTGAAACGCGCTCGGAGTTGGTGGCCCGATCACAAGAGTTGGCCCTGCAGTTTGGATTTGAGCGCATGGGGTTTCACGCCATGACGGTCCAAGACGCGTTGCAACAGTCAGCCGTGAATCGCCCGGTGGACATCGTGACGGCTTTGCATGCGTGCGATACCGCGACCGATGACGCGCTGGATTTCGCGCTGCAGCACGATGCCCAATATGTGGTGGTGGTCCCTTGCTGTCAGGCCGAAGCGGCGTCGGTCATGCGACAAAACAAGGCCTTGCAACTGGCGAAAACACCCCTGTCTGAGCTGTGGCGGCATCCCTTGCACACCCGCGAGATGGGGAGCCAAGTCACCAACGTGCTGCGGTGCTTGCGACTCGAGGCGAGTGGCTATCAGGTCACGGTTACCGAACTGGTCGGGTGGGAACACGCGATGAAAAACGAATTGATCATCGCCAAACGGGTGGGGCGCGGCAAACTGGCCGCCCAGCAGCGGCTCCACGATATTTTGGAAACCATGGGTCTCCAATCCCTTTGGCCACGCTTCGCACCCAAGGGTGCACTGCCGTGGGACGCACTCAAAGTCTCTGTGCCCGATTGAGCGTTGACGCCGCTGTGGCATGTGTGAAGTGCAGCCCTCTGGCTTTCAACGCGACATCATCAAAGCTGTGCCCCCGACTGCACACGCGGCACCGATCCATGCCCCCCAAGCCGGTGGGCGACGGTAAATCCACCACAGCATCGGCAGCACCAAAACGGGGCTCACCGAACTCAACACACCGACCGCGCCGACTGACCCAAGGCTCAATGCCCAGAGCAGCAAGCCCATGCCCACACCCATGCCGGTCCAACCGCTGATGGCGGTTTCTTTGAGGACTTGCCAATTGAGAGGCGCAGTTGCCCCCGCAGTGCGATTGAGCTGCGGAAAGGGCTGCAAGACCACCAAGGCAAGCCACGCAGCGCTCACCCGCATCGCCAGTGCCAACGCCGGGTCGAGTGCGCCGTCGCCAGACAAGGCCGGTTTGGCAATCAAGGCGCCCAACGCTTGACAGGCTGCGGCCAGCAACGCCAATCCAACCCCCACGCGCATGGGTCCATCGGGCTCCCAGATATCTACCGTCTGGCTGCGGTGTCCCCAGCCCACGGCCACCATCACGCCGCTCACGGTCAGCAGCGCGCCGGCATAGGCCTGCAGCCCTAGGCGTTCACCCAAGAAAACAAATCCCAAGGCTGCGCTGAACAGGGCGTGCGTGGCAAACAGCACCCCGGTGCGGCGTGGGCCCAGGCGGTTCATCGCCGCAAACAGGGCTGAGTCGCCCAAGGTGATGCCGACGATACCGCTGAGCACCATCGCAGTGGCCGTGCCCCAATTCACATGTTCCCATCGCCCTAGGAGCGCGACGGCTGGCCAGAGCAGAACCAAGACCAAAAACATGCGCCAGCGCACAAACCTGAGCGCGCCCAATTGCTTGGACGGGTTGGCGGAAAGCAGTGTGCTGGCTGCCCAGCAGGTCGCTGCGCCCAGTGCCAGCACATCTTGAAAGGCGATCACAGTTTGAAGCGTCGGCGCGTCAGCGCCAAAGCGATCCAGAAACCCACCACGGCATAGATGATGAGGGTGATCACATGCAAGGCGACTTGCTCAGGCCACTGATCCATGAACAGTGGCCGCACCAACGACACGGCGTGGTTCAGCGGCAGCCACTGCGCGAATGCCATCACCCACCCAGGCAGTTGTTCCAGTGGGAAAAACACACCTGATAAAAACATCATGGGTGTCAAAAATAGAGTGAAGTAATACGTGAAGAAGTCATAGCCCTTGGCCAGCGCATTGAAGATCAACGCGATGGAGGCAAAGACAATGCCAGTGCCCCACAAAATTGGCCAAGCCAACAACAGCTTGGGGCTGTGACTGATGCCCAATGCCAACATGACGCAGAGAATGGCGGTCACGGTAAACAGCGCTTTGAATGAGGCCCAGAGCATCTCCGCGAATACCACGCTGTCCAAATTGACCGGCGCGTTCATGATGCCGTCCCAGGTTTTCTGAACATGCATGCGTGAAAAGGCGGAATACAAGGCCTCGAAAGTGGCCGCATTCATCGCACTCATGCAAATGCTGCCACTGGCCAAAAACAAGATGTACGGGACTGTGGTGCCTTGGTAGGTCACTGACCCCACGAGTGCGCCCATGCCATAACCGAACGCGACCAGCCAAATCAGCGGCTCCGCAATGTTGCCCACCAAACTGGGGATGGCGAGCGTGCGCCAGACCATGAAGTTGCGCAAAAAGACGGGATAGAAACGCCGTGTGATCTGGGGGCGGCGCCAAGGGTTCAGTGTGCGAGCAGGTGTGGTCATGCTTCTTCCCGAATTTGACGGCCGGTGAGTTTCAAAAAGACATCTTCCAAATTGGCTGGGCGATGCAGGGTGCGCCACTCAGGGTGCTTGGCCAGTTCAGACATGAGCGCGTGCGCTTGCCGGGTATACAAAAATAGCGTTTCACCGGACTGCTCTGTGCGATCTGCGAGGTGTGCAAACAAGCGTGCAGCCTCTTGCGTGACGCCCGCCCCATACACCTCAATCACTTCTGGTTCGATGTGCTGCTGGATGAGCTCGCGGGGCGTGCCTTCGGTGATTTTTTGGCCATGGTCCAGCACCAGCAAGCGGTTGCACAAGCGCTCGGCTTCGTCCATGAAATGGGTGGTGAGCAAAATCGATGTGCCCGTTTGCAGCAATGCCTGCAGGCGTTCCCACATCAGGTGGCGCGCTTGGGGATCGAGCCCAGTGGTGGGTTCATCGAGCAGGAGCAGACGCGGTTTGTTCACCAGCGCCCTGGCCAATGACAGGCGGCGCTTCATGCCGCCGGACAGGTCTCCGGGTCGCGCTTTGGCCTTGTGCGTCAGCACCGCAAAATCCAGCAATTCAGGAACCCGTCGGTCCAATTCGGCGTTGGTCAGGCCGAAATAGCGCCCGTAGATGCGGATGTTGTCCGCACAAGTGAAATCGGGGTCAAGCGTGTCGATTTGGCTGACCACGCCGAGAGACTGCTTGATGGTCAGGGCGTCCTCGGGCATATATCGGGCCTCGCCGCCCGCTCCAACGTAACGCACTTGGCCGCGATCGGGAGCGGTGAGCCCCAAGCACATGCGGATCGTGGTTGTTTTACCAGCGCCATTGGGGCCAATGATGCCCATGCATTCGCCGGGTTGAATACCAAATGACAGGTCGCGCACCACGGGGGTGTCGCCGAATTGTTTGTACAACTGTTCGCAGTGCAGCATGAAGACTTTCAAAGGAGCGCAATCAGGCGAGATTGTCCACTGAAGTGCGTGTCTTGATTCCCGGCGTGCACCGCGAGAGAAGGGTGGTATTGGCAAATACCCCCTTGGGTACCTAAGGAAAACCCGAATGAGGGTTGTTTTACAGGCAAAGTGCGGCCTAAAATAACCTTAATCTCACTAAGGTATTTTCATCACGGAGAAAACATGGCACACATTGTGATTCTGGGCGCTGGCATCGGTGGGATGCCCGCCGCCTACGAAATGAAGGACCTGTGCGGTCCCAACGACCAGGTGACGGTCATCAGTGACTCTCCCCGATTTCACTTTGTGCCTTCCAACCCATGGGTTGCCGTGAATTGGCGCAAGCGCAAAGACATCGAGTTGGAGATTGAGCCGGTGTTGGCGCGCAAAGGCATCCACGCGATCACCCAGGCTGCCAAGCGCGTGCACCCCGAAGACAACCGCATTGAGTTGTTGGACGGCACCATGGTGGACTATGACTACTTGATCATTGCGACTGGCCCAAAGCTGGCCTTTGACGAAGTCGAGGGCTTGGGCCCCAATGGCTTCACGCACTCGGTGTGTCACGTCTCGCACGCCGAAAGCACCGATTGGGACGGTTTCACGAGCGAGCCAGGCCCCATCGTGGTCGGTGCAGTGCAAGGCGCATCTTGCTTTGGCCCCGCTTACGAGTTCGCCATGATCATGGATACCGATTTGCGTCGCCGCAAAATCCGCGACAAGGTACCCATGACGTTCGTGACATCCGAGCCCTATATCGGTCATTTGGGTTTGGGTGGCGTCGGCGACTCAAAGGGGCTGTTGGAGTCGGCCATGCGCGACCGCCATATCAAGTGGATTTGCAATGCCAAAACCACCAAGATCGAAGACGGCAAGATGTTCGTCACCGAACACGACGAGGATGGCAACCCCAAGAAAGAACACGAATTGCCGTTCAAGTATTCGATGATGTTGCCCGCTTTTAAAGGCGTGGATGCCGTGTTTGGCATCGAAGGGTTGACCAACCCCCGTGGCTTCATCACCATCGACAAACACCAGCGCAATGCCAAGTACCAAAATGTGTTTTCGGTCGGCGTCTGCGTCGCCATCCCGCCCGTTGAGGCGACGCCTGTGCCCACCGGCACGCCCAAGACCGGTTACATGATTGAGTCGATGGTCACGGCCACCGTGCACAACATTCGTGAATTGATGGATGGCAAACAGCCGACCCATGAGGCCACTTGGAACACCATGTGTCTGGCTGATTTCGGAGACACCGGGGCTTGTTTTGTCGCTGTGCCTCAGATTCCCCCACGCAACGTCAACTGGTTTGGTGAGGGCAAGTGGGTGCACTTGGCGAAAGTCGCGTTCGAGAAATACTTCTTGCGCAAGATGACCAAGGGAGTCAGCGAGCCGTTCTACGAAAAAATGGTGATGAACGCTCTGGGCATTGTCAAACTCAAGGACAAACTCACGGGCAAGTGAGTGGGACTGGGACGGCTCAAATGAAGCCCAATGCCGCGAGGTATTGGGCTTTTTTGTGCCTGCTCAAAACCCACGCGCAGTTACAGAGCGGTAAACTGCCTGCATGAATAAAGCGAGTACCCGTGCATGAGTCGCCATCCAGATCAGTTGGGGTTCGAGTGGTTGGATAAGTCCTTAGACGATGCGCCGATTGCGTCCAAACGCGTCACCAAGCGCCCCGCCCCTGCTCGAGCCCAGCCCGAGTTGACACCAGAGCAAATGGCACAGTTGTTGGATGCGCATGCCGACTACAAGGTGTTGCGTCGGCTTGACCCAGTCACCCAGTTCCCACCTGCCCCTGTCGGCGCCACATTGGCTCGCGTCGCCATTTTGGACACCGAAACCACTGGGCTGTCTCATGACACGGACCGCGTCATTGAACTGGCAGTGGTCGTGGTTGACGTTGACGTGGCCACAGGCCAACCGAGTGGTCCGGTGCAAGTCTTTGATGGCCTGGAGGATCCTGGCCGCCCTATTTCGGCAGAGATCACTCAGCTCACCGGCATTCGCAATGAAGATGTGCGTGGCCGCGCACTAGACGAGCTCGCATTGGCTGAGATCATGTCGGGCGTGCGCTGGGTCGTCGCCCACAACGCCGGATTTGATAGGCCCTTTGTCGAAGCACGCCTGCCCCAGCTGTTTGCCAAGCTGCCGTGGGCGTGTTCTTTTGCTGATCTCGACTGGAAGGCGCTGGGCCAGGGTTCAGCCAAGTTGGAGGCGTTGGCTGCTGACGCGGGTTTGTTTTACGCCGCGCACCGAGCGGACATTGATTGCCATGCGTTGCTCGCAGTGTTGACTCGCAAGCGAGCCCTCGACGATCAGGGCACTTTGCTCAAGACGTTGTGGCACGCGAGCCAGGCGACGCACTACAAGCTGTCTGCCGTTGGCGCGCCGTTTGAGACCAAGGACACACTCAAGGCCCGAGGCTACCGCTGGGACACGCAGGCGCGGGTTTGGTCGACCAAATTGACCACGCCAGAGGCACTCGCCTCAGAACGAGAGTGGCTCGCCCACATGGTTTATGCGAACCCCAAAGCGCCAATTCGAATCGAGACACTGAGTGCATTGGACCGCTACGCCAAACGCGAGGGCGACGTGATCATGGAGCCACTCCTGGGATAGAAAAATGGAGATGTTGAATCTGATGGTCGCGCTGGTGTTTCGTTTGTTTTTAGCCATGATCGGCGCAGTTTTCGTGCTTGGGCTGATGGCTTTG
>JALQVJ010000104.1 GCA_023260355.1 Burkholderiaceae bacterium
GGACGCCGACTCAAGTCCTGCCACGCCCGCGACCGACGTTAAACCAGCACCGGCTGACCACAAGGCCATGCCTGCCGCGCCGCAACCCGCAGATCCCAAGCCTGAATCGGCGCAAGGCGCCGCCCAAACTGCCCAAACAGCTGAGACAGCGGGCGATGCGTCACCGTCGGCTGAGCCCACGGCTAGCCCGAACGCCAGCACAAGCCCGCCAGATGCCTTGTTGAAGACAGCCAAGGAAGCGGTCTCGGCGCCAGTGCCACCCAAGGCGGTCGCGGCGGATCCACAAGCTTTGATAACGCCAGCGCCAACGGTGGCGCCCGTGTTGGGTGCGGCCACGAAACCTTTGCTGAACCCCGACACGCCCAAGCCAGATGCACCGGTCAAGACTCCGCCAGACACGCTCAAAGGCAATTGGTAATCACAGCACCGGCTGACCAAGCGCGGCCGGCGCTGGCTTGGATGCGTTAGCGGCGGCAGATCAACGGTGTATGTCGAACGCATCCGGCGCAAGCAGAGGTATCGAAGGCAGGCCCATGCTGGTTTGGTCCATGGGTACGGCGTTGCGCGCTGGACCTAATATATGTACGATGTATATTATGTTAAATAATAAATCGACTGACCAAAAGCCCATGAAAAAGAGCCCCGCGGGGCTCTCTTGTCTTCACACATTGCTACTACCGCGCGGGATCTAGAGTCAAACGGTGCTCGATTCGGACTGGCGTCATCCTGAGCGGTCTGTATCGGCCCTCTGCCCAGTCGTCTGCCATGTCTCGGTATGCCGCGGAAAACACATTGCCGCTTTGCCCGGTTTGGTAGATAAACACAGAACGATCCAAATCAGCCAGGTCATAAATCGCCCGCATCGATGCGGCGTGTCGGCTGGCAAACGGCGCCTTGGGGTCGCTGAGATGGTATTGACCCACGTTGACGGTGAAGCCGTCGCCCGCCGAAGCGCGCTTCACGTCGAACAGCGATTTCAGCACTGGCACTTGTCCAAACGGCTTGTGTGAACTGATGGCTGTGTGTGCCTCGCCCCAACGCCACTTGGCGGGCTGGTCGCCATAACGCTTGCTCAAATCGCTCAGCGCTGCATCCAGCGCGGCCCCCAAGGGACCTGCACAGTCTCCGCACCAGCGCTGCTTTTCAACGATCTCTAGCAACCCAGTGCGAAACTGCTGGCGCCCTGACGACACGCGTTTGTACAAATCGTCGCCCAATCGGTCGCGCAATATTTGTTCACCAAACTTCGCCAGCCATGCATTGAAGATCAACGGGGCCGCAGCGTCTTTGGACATGGCGCCGTCCCATTGGGTCAACAGATCTTTGGCAGAAGCAGCCAGCGGGTGTGTGCCCTGAACAGGTTTCAACAGCGGTAGCCAGCGCTTGGCCTCCAGCGAAATCACGTCATTTTGGATGGCCTTGAAGCTGTCGATGGTGTGGCTCTTGGTGCTCAAAAGCCGCTCCTCGATGCGCTCCATGCGATACGGGGCAACCCAGTCCTGAGTCAGGAAGTGCGGGTAGTCAGGTGCATGGATGCGCTGGTTTGCCGTCGCCACCCAACCCCGCGCGCCATCGTCTCGCGGGTTGGATTCGCGAGGAATCCAAGTCAGCCAATCAAATCGGGGCTCCCAGCCGGGTGCCGGTGCGACGCCCTGCAGGTCATGGTCCGACCGGCGCACGGGCGCCCTGCCGATGGCTTGGTAGGCGATTTGACCTTTTGTGTCCGCCATCACAGCGTTTTGCATGGGCGAGTGATAGTCGGCGTACGCGACCTTCAACTCCTCCACCGTTTGTGCCCTGTTGCCTCGAAAGCCAGCCACAACAGTCATGTTGTCTGCGTCCAAAGCGGACCAGCGCAAAGCCAGCACATAACGAGGATCCAACCAGGTGTATTTGCCGTTGTCACTGATCACCGGCCCGTGTCGCGTGCTGCGGACTGTGAACAGGACATCCTCTTGGCCTTTGACGCGAATGCGCTCTTGCCGTGTCTCAAATGGCGCCCAACGCGCCTGCCCTGCATCGCTGCTTGGCACGCGGTACTCATTTGGATTGGCGCTGTTGACCTGTTCGATATAAACGTCCTGCACATCCGGGCCGGTGTTGGTGAAGCCCCATGCCACGCCTTTGGTGTGGCCCAACACCACAAATGGCATGCCGGGCAGTGTCGCGCCAATCACATCCAACTCGCGTGGCGTCTGGGCGTCTGCTCGGTCTGGGCTGCGCATGTGCGCGAAATACCAAATCGCAGGCGCGCCCAAGCCCAAATGAGGATCGTTGGCAAGCAGCGGCTTGCCCGTTTGGGTTCGACTGCCGTCCACAACCCAGTTGTTCGAGCCCAAACCTTCGGTTTGACCGAGTGCCTCTACCCATCGCGCTGTGGCTTGTGCCATGGCGTCACCCGCCGGCGCGTGCCGATTCTCTGCGGCTGGCGTCGATAGCGGGGCGTACACGCCCAAGCGCTTGTACATCTGCGCAAAATCGGTCGCCGTTGCGGGTGCCTCGCCCGGATATGGCGGCATGATCGTCCAGATGTCTTCGGTTGATAGGCGCTGCGCCAACTGCATGCGCTCCAACTCTTTGGCCCAGTTGCCGCCCAAGTCCAGCGCCATGACCAATGCCCAGCCCACGCTGTCCACGGGGTGCCAATACGCGCCCTGCTTGGCTTGCACGCGGGGGTCGACACCCAGCGCAACAAACTCGGGCGTGAGCACACCGTCAAACCCAGCCCAATAGCTATTGATGCCGTTCGCATAAGCCTGCAACGACGCCTTGACGTCGGCGGGCATGTTGTTGTGCTGCGCCTCAGCTGCTTGGCGGATGCCAAGGGAGCGCAAAGTCTTGTCGGCACTCAAAGTCGCCTCACCCAGCACCTCAGAGAGGCTACCGGCCACCACACGCCGATTGAATTCGAGCTGCCAACCACGCTCGGCGGCATGCAACCAACCCATGGCAAACGCCGCATCCTCGGGTGACTGCGCATTGATGTGGGGGATACCCGATGCATCGCGTTCAATGGTGACCGGTGCGCCCAGCCCTGAGACCTTCAGGGTGCCGGATTGGATGGGCTGACTCTTCCAAGCCCAGCCCAGGATGACCATGCCAGCGAGCACCAGCAACACCACCACAATGCCAGCGATCCACCGCGCTACCCTACCCCACGTTTTGATTTCCATGTTCGTCTCCATATATTGGCTGAATTATTCATCACGCCCACGCGCCTGGCTACACAAGTCGAGACAGGTCCATGGTGGCCAATCGCCTTATTTCAGATCGGTATGACACTCGTCAAAATTTGATATATCAAATCAACGAAAATACAGGCTCTGCCCTCGGGGTCAATCTCTGATTGCAATGCAACGCCCCACCTCGGCGATATCCACGGAATAGCTATGAGTAAGTTTCACCAAGAGCGCGTCTTGAGCGTGCACCACTGGACGGATCGACTGTTTTCGTTCAAAACCACACGCGACACCAGCCTGCGGTTTTCCAATGGCCACTTCACCATGATCGGCTTGATGGTCGACGGCAAGCCCCTCCTGCGTGCGTACTCCATCGTGAGCGCCAATTACGAGGAGGAACTGGAGTTCTTGAGCATCAAGGTTCAAGACGGCCCTCTCACATCGCGGCTGCAGCACATCCAAGTCGGCGATGAAATCATCGTCGGCAAAAAACCCACGGGCACCCTGCTCATCGACTATTTGCTGCCAGCCAAACGGCTGTACTTGTTCTCCACAGGGACAGGACTGGCACCGTTCATGTGCGTGATCCGAGACCCCGAAACTTACGAAAAATTTGATGAGGTTGTGCTCGTGCACGGCGTGCGCCAAGTCAACGAATTGGCGTACGGCGATTACATCGAGAACGAGTTACCGCAGCACGAATTTTTGGGTGAGTTGATCAGCCAACAACTCAAGTACTACCCCTTGGTCACTCGCGAAGCCTTCAAAAACCAAGGCCGAATCACTGACGTGATCGCCAACGGCAAAATGGCTGCGGACTTGGGACTGCCCGAATTGGATCCGGCAACTGACAGAGCCATGATCTGTGGCAGCCCAGGCATGTTGCGAGACCTGAAAGTGATGCTGGAAGCGCGAGGTTTCAAGGAGGGCAACACGACCAAGCCCGGAGACTTTGTGATCGAACGCGCTTTCGCTGAGCAGTAAGGCCCCTTGATTGGGCTGCGCCGCGTTGTGGCGCCGTGGCCCTATTTCCGGCTGGAGGTTTCGCCGTCAGCCTCTGGATCAAGCGCTTTGCGGTTGTACAAGCTGATCAGGACCATGGGCACGCACACCGCAAAAGCCGCCCTAACCCCGGCATGCTCGGCCACAAATCCCAGCAACGGCGGCGCCAACAAAAAGATGATGAAGCCGTTTTGCGCCAAAGCCGACACGTTGACAGCGGCTGGGCGGTCCTGGCGTTGCGCGGCAGCTGACACGGCCAACGGAAAGATCGCGCTCGAACCAACGCCAAGCATAGCGAACCCAAGCATGGCCCACTCGGGCGCAGTGGCGATCACGACCAACACGTTGCCCGCCAGCATGATCGTCAACAGCATCGTCGAGACGCGCGCGACGCCAAAGCGCTGTACAAATCGATCCGCATTGAAGCGGGTGATTCCTTGCGCAAACGCCACCACACTCACTGCCAAAGCTGCCTGCGCGGGATCGCTGCCGAAAGCGTCTCTCATGTAGATGGCAGACCAATCAAACCCTGCACCCTCCAACAACAATGCGGAGGCACAGACCGATACCAACAGCCAAATGCTGCGTGTCGGCGTGGCCCATCTAGGGGTGTCTTGATCGGTGGATTGGGTCGGTCGAACGGGCGCTGCCTGATAACCACTCAGGAGAATCGCCATGAGCGCAAGCACCAATGCCACACTCAATGCCAGCTGCTCCTGGGGCGTCCAAGATGCTCTCGCTAGCATCGCACTCAAGGCCCCTGCGCTGAAGAACCCGAAGCTCCAAAATCCGTGAGCGCGGTTCATGATGCGCCGCTTGAGTTGGTGCTCAACGCGATCCGCCTCGACATTCACCAGGGTTTCAACGCAGCCGACCACCAACCCTGTTGCCACCAAGCCCATGAACATGACCCAGGTCTGCGTCGCCAACGATGCGGCCCACATGCCAATGGAAACCAGGGGCATGAGCGTCAGCAGCACCCGGCGGTAACCAAACCGCTCTAATTTCGGTGCGATAAATGTCAGAGACACCAGCGTGCCGCTGGCCACGCCAATGAGTCCTAGGCCCAAGGCCCCTTCTTGCACGCCCAAACGCTCTTGGATTTCCGGCAGACGCGGGTAAAAGCCACCCAGGCTGAATGAGTAAAGGAAAAAGGCTGCGAATACTCTGAAATGGGCGGGCAAATTCAAAACATGACTCCATGCGACTCGGCGGACTGTCGACAGACCGCCCCGCGAGTGTGCGCGCAGTGTAATCCAGTGCAGCCTCTGCCTCGCTCACCCATCGTGGCACGAATCAGCCAAAAAAAGACCACCCGAAGGTGGTCTCTTGGGAGTAGCGCACATCAAGCCAGCATGTCAGCCCAGATGTTGACTGCCCATGACTCTGCATAAGCGGCCTCGACCCGGTTCGAGTCAGGCGAGAGACCCCCAGCACCTTTGACGGGGACCATTTGCTTCTTGGTACTGTCAAAAGCGTAGACGGCTGACACGTGACAGGCCTCATTGGCATCCACAAAGCTGTAGCAAGTGTTGGCAAAGATGGGCTGATTGGGGACAGCCTGGCCTTGGGTCATGGCAACAATCGCCGCCGCACAAGTCTTGGCGTGCTGATTCGCCATGAAGCCAGACTTGGGCATACCCGGCGTCGCAGAAATGGCGTCGCCCAACACATGCACGCCTGGCATGACCTTGGACTCATAGGTCAAAAAGTCCACGTCACACCAGCGGTTGTTGATGTTGGCCAAACCCGTCGAGCGAGCGATTGCGCCCGCCGTCATCGCAGGGATCACATTCAACACGTCGGCTTTCACGTCATCGCTGGTCTCAAACTTCAGGGTGCGGCCAGCCACGTCCACATCCATCAGTTTGTGATTGGGGCGGAACTCGAGGATGCCTTGGTACTTTTCAGCCCAAGCCGCCTTGAACAGCTTGCCTTTGGCGACCACGTCCTTGTGGGGGTCGAGCACCAACACTTTGCTGCGTGGCTTGTTGCGCTTCAAGTAGTCGGCAATGACGCTGGCACGCTCGTAGGGGCCAGGTGGGCAACGGTATGGCGCCAAGGGAATCGACAAGGCGTACACGCCGCCATCAGGCATGGCTTCGAGTTGCTTGCGCAATGCCACGGTTTGGTCGCCCGCTTTCCAAGCGTGCAACACTTTGTCTTGTGCGCCGGGTTTGCTCAAACCTGGCAAGGTTTCAAACATGAAGTCGACACCCGGCGACACGATCAAACGGTCGTAGGACAACTCAGCGCCACTGCCCAGCTTGACCAAACGTTTCTCAGCATCGATTTGCACCACACGGTCTTGCACCCACCTCACGCCGTGGCGCTTCACCAAATTGTCGTAGGGCGTGGTGATGTCGGCCAAGGTTTTGACGCCGCCCACCACCAAGTTAGAGATGGGGCATGACACGAAACTGGCGTTGGGTTCGACCAAGGTCACTTCAATGCTTTGGTTAGACCACATGCGCACATACTTGGCCGCCGTGGCACCGGCGTAACCGCCGCCGACCACCACCACTTTGGGTGCATTGCCGATGGCCAAATTGGCACAACCGGTCGTCAAGGACAAAGCGCCCAATGATGTGCTC
>JALQVJ010000173.1 GCA_023260355.1 Burkholderiaceae bacterium
AGCCTGATGGCTCCATCATTGAAACCCCGATTACTGCGAACTTCCGTGAAGGTTTGAACGTGTTGCAGTACTTCATCTCCACTCACGGCGCTCGTAAGGGTCTAGCGGATACTGCGTTGAAGACAGCGAACTCAGGTTACCTGACACGTCGTTTGGTCGACGTGACGCAAGACCTTGTGATCACTGAGCACGATTGCGGCACCCACGACGGCACGACGATGCGCGCCATCGTGGAAGGCGGTGAGGTAATCGAATCATTGCGCGCGATCAACCCGCGGCTGGTGTATTGCTCCGTCACAGGGTACGGCCAGACGGGGCCCTACCATGCGCGCGCGGGGTACGACTATGCGATCCAGGGCACGGGTGGCCTCATGAGCATCACGGGGGAGCGCGATGACCTACCCGGAGGCGGGCCGCAAAAGGTGGGCGTGGCCGTCGCCGATTTGTTCACCGGCATGTATGCGAGCACCGCCATCTTGGCGGCACTGCGGCACGCAGAAGCCACAGGCGTTGGCCAGCACATTGATATGGCGCTGCTCGACACGCAAGTTGCCATGTTGGCGAGCTTGGCCTCCAACTATTTGGTGGACGGCCAATACAGCGGCGCCATACCCGGGCGCATGGGTAACGCCCACGCAAATGTGGTGCCGTACCAAGTCTTTGAAGCGGCGCCCAACGAGCGCGGGGAGGCAGATTATTTGATTTTGGCGGTTGGGAACGACGGCCAATTTGGCAAGTTCTGCCAAGTGGCAGGGCGCCCGGAGTGGGCGCAAGACGCGCGCTTCCAACGCAATGCTGATCGCATTCGCAACCGGCAGGTTTTGATTCCGATGATTGCCGAGGTCATGCGCTTGCGTGCAAAGTCCGATTGGCTGGAGGCCCTGAGTGCGGCGCAAGTTCCCTGCGGCCCAGTGAACAACATCGCTGAAGTTTTTGCAGACCATCACGTGCAAGCCAGGGGCATGGTGAACACTTGGCAGCACCCTTTGAATGACTCCCTCCAACTGTTGGCCAGTCCACTCAAGCTTTCTGAGACCCCGGTTCAGACTGTGCGACCGCCCCCGCTGTTGGGCGAGCACACCGAGGAGATCCTCACGCAGGTATTGCATTTGAGTGCCGAGGCGGTGAGTGACTTGCGCCAAAAGAACGTGATCGGCTGACGTTTCTGGCACAGAGGCTGGCTATACTTTCGGGCATGGCCAAACGTCACCTCGAGCAACCCCAGTCCCTGAAAGCGGCTGCTTTGCGCGCGCAAGAAATGGGGCTGCCCCTGGTTGTGATGACGACACTCAAGGGGTGTCCGTATTGCGATTTGGTTCGGGAAAACTACCTGTACCCGATGAATGCGCGCGGACAACTGGTGGCTGTTCAGATTGACATCCTGGACGCGGGCAACGAAGTGGAGTTTTTCGATGGTCGCAGGCTCTGGCCACGTGAAATCAGCCGCATCTGGAAGAACAAGGTTGCCCCAACGGTGTACTTTTTCAATGCGCAAGGCAAAGAAGTTGCTGAGCGCTTAGAGGGCGTCGCCGTGCCAGATTTTTTTGGCAGCTACCTAGATGCGCGGCTCGCGGATGGACGCAAAGCCATCGAGCGCTGAAGTCTACGGGCGCCCATGGTGGGCCATCCAAGCGGGAACTTTTGAACTTGATGGGCCTCATAACGACAACTTGTCGCAAATGGATTGAATTGATGTTTTCAAGACGCAGCTTATTCAGTGGCCTTGTCCTCGCTGCCCTGATGGGACTGGTCGGCTGCGCCCAAAATCAGGCAGCGCCGTCGTCGTCGTTCACACTCTTGGATGGCAAAGAGCTCAGCACGAGCGGGCTCAAAGGGAAGGTCTATTTGGTCAATTTCTGGGCCACCACATGCACCAGCTGCGTCGCAGAGATGCCTGAGCTGGTCAAGGTCTATGAGCGATTCAAGGACCAAGGCTTTGACACGGTGGCGGTGGCCATGCAATACGACCCGCCCGCTTGGGTCAACCGGTTTGCGACCTCACGCCAGTTGCCTTTCAAGGTGGCGCTCGATCACACCGGCAACAACGCAAAAGAGTGGGGTGACATTCGACTCACCCCAACCACTTTCTTGGTGGACAAAAGCGGGCAAATCATCAAACAGTTTGTTGGGCCACCCGATTTTGATGCGCTGCACGATCTCATCGATCGCCTGCTGAAATCATCCCCCGTGGGCTGAGCTCAGTTTTTATAGGCGTCGTGACAGGCTTTGCATGACTGGGCAGTGGCCCCAAACGCCGACTTGATTCGGTCAAGATCTCCGGTTTGAGCCGCCACCGACAGCGCTGCTGCTTTGTCCTGCATCGCCTGAGCTTTGGCTTTGAATTTGTCCATCTCCATCCATATCTCTGGTTTTGCCTTGTCTGACTTCCCCTCTGACCCCTCGGTAAAGCCCATCCATGGCAAAGTGCTCAGAACGGCGACAACTTCGGCATCCCTTTTGGCAGTCGGCGCATCAAACTTGATTTTTCCGTTGGCCATGGCGCCAATTCGGCCAAAATGAACAGCCATGGTCGTGAAGGCACCCTGGCGGTATTTGACGGCGTGCTCATCGTTTTTGAATTGTGCGAATGCAGGCGCTGCTAAGGTGGTGGCAACGGCCAATGTGATCAGTGCGCGTTGGATCGTCATGGTGGACTCCTCGTTGTAAGGTGGATGACCTAGCTCAGACTGTTGTCAGTCAAAGAACGGCAATTAATGCTATCTCACATAGAGATGTTGCGGATGTTGAGAAGTGGAATACACATGAAGATTGTGAAGATTTGGGACCTGCCCACACGGGTATTTCATTGGCTCTTGGCCCTGACGGTGGTGTTTGCCATCATCACCGCCAAGCTTGGTGGCAATTGGATGGAATGGCACATGCGACTGGGCTACGCAGTGGTGGGGCTGTTGGCCTTCCGGCTGATCTGGGGCGTGGCCGGTGGGCACTGGGCGCGGTTCAAGCACTGGCCTCTCTCATGGCATGCGATGCGGCGGTACTTGAGAGGCACCCCCTTGGCGGGTGAGGTTGCCGGCCACTCGGCCACAGGCTCGTGGGCTTCCGTGGCGATGCTGGTCACCTTGACAGCGCAAGTCGGGACTGGGCTGATTGCCGATGATGAGATTGCGAGCGCCGGCCCGCTTGCGCATTGGGTTGGTTCAGCTGCGTCAAGCTTGGCCACGGGCTACCACCATGAAGTGGGGCAACTGGTGCTGCTCGTGTTGATTGCCATGCATCTGTCGGCCGTCGCGTTCTACACCGTGGTGAAGAAGCAAGATTTGCTTATGGCCATGGTGCGCGGCTACAAAGTGCTGCCCGCCGCAGTCACGGAAAGCGCCGATGATGTCCGGGCCCGTGTGGTGGGGCTTGGTTTGTTGGTGGTTCTGATATCCGCTGCGGTGTGGGTGCTTTACTGAGGTCCGCTTTTCCGATCGCAATCCGTGGATATAGTTGAAGCATGACTGATGATTCTGATGGCCCGCCAATTGCCGTGACCCTTGCGTCCAGCGATAGCGACTTCTACACGTTGAGGCTGCTCTTCACCGCTTACCAAGAGGCGATCAATATCGACCTTGGCTTTCAAGGGTTTGAGGCTGAGCTTGAGATGCTCTCATCGATGTACGCGCACCCAACCGGAGGGGCATTCATTGCGTTCGTCGACGAAATCCCTGCGGGTTGCTGCGCATTTCGCGCACTGACAGATGTCGGCTACGACAACGCGTGCGAGATGAAACGGCTGTTTGTGTTGCCTGCTTTCAGAGGCTTTGGACTGGGGCAGTTGCTGGTCGACCGAACCATGACTGAAGCCCGACTTCAGGGGTATCACCACATGCTTTTGGATACCCTCGACGAGATGGAAACCGCCAGAGCGCTCTACCAAGAGGCAGGCTTCGTAGAAGTGCCGCCCTATTACTACAGTCCATTGCCCGGCACCCATTATCTGGCTGCCGAGCTCTGAACCTCAAGCTTTGTGAATCGCGTCTGGCTTAGCCTTTGGCTTGAGCCAGCATGGTTTGCGCATCACTGACTTCAAATTTGCCAGGGCCTTCTACGTTGAGGGTCATGACGACGCCGTCTTTCACCAACATCGAATAGCGATTGCTGCGAATGCCCATGCCGCGTGAGGTCAGATCCAATTGCAGACCGACCGCTTGTGTGAAGGCGGCACTGCCGTCACCCAACATGCGAACCTTGCCTTGTGATTTTTGATCGTTGGCCCAGGCACCCATGACGAACGCATCGTTCACGCTTACACACCAAATTTCGTCGACGCCGGCCGCTTGCAACTCCGCATGGTGCTGCACGTAGCCAGGAACGTGTTGCGCAGAGCACGTGGGGGTGAACGCGCCAGGCAGAGCGAACAGCGCGATGGTCTTGCCCGCACAGGCTTCTTTCACGTTGACTGGGTTGGGGCCAATCGAGCACCCTGCAGTTTCTTCATGAACGAACTCCATCAGCGTGGCTTCGGGCAAGCGATCTCCAACTTTGATCATTTTGGTTTCCTTTGAATTCGAAAAAATCGCCCGATTTGGGCAAAAAAAAGACCGACAGTAAATTGTCGGTCTTTTCGGATCAGCAAGCGCGCCAGATCGATCAATGCCCTTAAATCAGAGCTGCTTTTTCGATCAAACGTGTCGCAACCCATGCCTTTGTCTTCGACATTGGGCGGCTTTCACTGATTTCAATGACGTCGCCAACTTGGTATTCGTTGTTTTCGTCATGTGCATGGTACTTGCTCGAACGAATCATGATCTTGCTGTAGAGATCATGTTTCACTCGACGCTCAACCAAAACCGTCACGGTCTTGTTGCGCTTGTCGCTGACCACCTTGCCAATCAAGGTGCGCGCACGGGAGGTTTGTGTTTCCGTCATGTCATCGCTCCTTATTTGGCGTTTTGCTTCTCAGTCAAAATCGTCTTGGCGCGAGCGATCGAGCGACGAGTTTGACGCATTGAAGCGGTGTTGTTGAGTTGCTGTGTGCCTTTTTGCATACGCAAACCGAAATGAGCCTTTTGCAAGGACTTGATCTCTTCGGTCACACCAGCTTCGTCTTTTTGGCGCAGTTCAGATGCTTTCATGCTTTTCTCCTTACTGGCCCAACATGCGGGTCACAAATGTGGTGCGCAATGGCAATTTACGAGCAGCCAATTGGAAGGCTTCGCGTGCAAGCTCTTCGGAAACTCCGACGATCTCGTACAACACCTTACCGGGTTGAATCTCGGCAACGTAATACTCGATGTTGCCCTTGCCGTTACCCATACGAACCTCTGCAGGCTTGTTGGTGATGGGCTTGTCAGGAAACACACGAATCCAAATGCGACCACCACGTTTCACATGGCGGGTAATGGCACGACGGCCGGCTTCGATTTGACGAGCTGTCAAACGACCGCGGTCGGTTGACTTCAAGCCATATTCGCCAAAGGCCACGGTATTGCCACGGGTAGCGATACCCGTGTTGCGGCCTTTTTGCTCTTTGCGATACTTGCGACGAGCGGGTTGCAACATGTTTATTCTCCTTTGCCACCGTCCGCAGGTGCGGCTGCGGGCGCGGCGGTACGGACGCGCTTAACGGCGGGTTTCGCGTCGGCCGTAGCCTCGGCTGGTTTATCGCTGCCATCAGAAGGGGCAGCATTGCCACCCGTGCGGCGACCTGCGCCAGCACCACGACGGGGTGCGCGAGGGCGACGCTCTTCTTCACGGGGCTCAGGGGCAGCTGCTGGCGCGAAAGCGTCAGTGCGACCCAAGTTGTCACCCTTGTAGACCCAAACTTTGACGCCGATGATGCCGTAAGTGGTCTTGGCTTCGGAGAAGCCGTAGTCCACGTCAGCACGCAGGGTGTGCAGGGGCACGCGGCCTTCGCGATACCACTCAGTGCGAGCGATCTCGATGCCGTTCAGGCGGCCTGAAGACATGATCTTGATGCCCTGTGCGCCCATGCGCATGGCGTTTTGCATCGCACGCTTCATGGCGCGACGGAACATGATCCGGCGCTCCAACTGTTGGGTGATGCTGTCAGCAATCAACTTGGCATCGATTTCGGGCTTGCGCACTTCTTCGATGTTGACAGCGACAGGCACGCCCATCTTGGCGCTCAACTCTTTCTTGAGTTTCTCAATGTCTTCACCCTTCTTACCGATCACAACACCAGGACGTGCTGAGAAGATGGTGATGCGGGCGTTCTTTGCGGGACGCTCGATCAGGATGCGTGCCACGGAAGCGTTCTTCAGGCGCTTCTTGAGCAACTCACGGACTTCGACGTCTTCAGCCAACATGCCCGCGAAATCACGGTTGTTGGCATACCAACGGCTGGACCAGTTGCGGCTGACCGCTAAGCGGAAGCCGGTTGGATTGATTTTTTGTCCCATATCCTTAGACCCCTCAGTTGCCGACCGTCACATAAATGTGACAGGTGGGTTTGCTGATGCGGTTGCCGCGGCCTTTGGCGCGCGCGGAAAAACGCTTGAGCGTGGTGCCCTCTTCAACGTGAATGGCTTTGACGCGCAATTCGTCGATGTCGGCACCGTCGTTGTGTTCTGCATTGGCAATCGCTGATTCCAAAGCCTTTTTGATGATGTCTGCGGCTTTCTTTTGCGTGAACATCAACTCATTCAAAGCTTGGTCAACTTTTTTGCCACGAATCAAATCGGCAACCAGTCGGCCTTTGTAGGCAGACAGGCGAACGCCGCGAACGATAGAACGTGTTTCCATGGCTTACCTCTTGGCTTTCTTGTCAGCCGCGTGCCCTTTGTAGGTGCGCGTCAACGCAAATTCACCCAACTTGTGACCCACCATGTGCTCAGTGACAAACACTGGGACATGCTGGCGACCGTTATGCACGGCAATGGTCAACCCAATGAACTCAGGCAGGATGGTCGAACGGCGTGACCATGTCTTCACAGGCTTCTTGTCGTTGGTAGCGGTTGCTTTTTCGACTTTGGCCAGCAAATGGTGGTCAACAAATGGACCTTTTTTCAATGAACGTGTCATTTGCTAGTCCTCTTATTTCTTGCGACGCGAAACAATCATGTTTTGCGTGCGACGATTGTTACGGGTGCGGTAGCCCTTGGTCAGGTTACCCCAGGGATCCACAGGAGCCTGTGCTTCACCAGTGCGGCCTTCACCACCACCATGCGGGTGGTCGATCGGGTTCATGGCAACACCTCGCACGGTTGGGCGGATACCCATCCAACGCTTGACACC
>JALQVJ010000208.1 GCA_023260355.1 Burkholderiaceae bacterium
GACGGCGATGACTTTGAAGCCGACCCGCTGGGGCCTCGGTATCGCCTGCGCGGCAACAAAATGTGGATCTCAGCAGGCGAGCACGAGCTGAGCGGCAACATCGTGCATTTGGTCTTGGCAAAAATTCCGGATGCCAACGGACAACTGGTGCCTGGCGTCAAAGGCATTTCATTGTTCATCGTCCCCAAAAAGATGGTCAACGCCAAAGGCGAACTCACCGGCGAGCGCAACGATGTGGCCTTGGCGGGCTTGAACCACAAGTGCGGCTGGCGTGGCACCACCAACACGCTGTTGAACTTTGGTGAGGGCAAGTTCCCTGTCAATGGCAAGGCGGGTGCGATCGGCTATCGCGTGGGCGAGCCTGGCAACGGGCTGTTCTACATGTTCCACATGATGAACGAGGCCCGCATCGGCGTGGGCTTGGCTGCCACCATGTTGGGCTTGGCCGGTTACGACGCCAGCTTGGCGTATGCGCGCCAGCGACCACAGGGGCGTTTGCAAGGGGCCGCTGGCAAGAACCCGGCTTCACCACAGGTGACCTTGATCGAGCATGCCGACATCAAGCGCATGTTGTTGGCCCAAAAGAGCTACGGCGAGGGTGCCTTGGCACTGCTGTTGCGTTGTGCGCAGTGGGTCGATGAAACCCGCACGGGCAATGCTGCCGCCAAGGCCGAAGCGAAGCTGCTGCTTGAAGTTTTGACCCCCATCGCCAAAAGTTGGCCGTCTGAGTGGTGTCTGGAAGCCAATTCGCTGGCGATTCAAATTCACGGTGGCTACGGCTACACGCGAGATTTTCCGGTTGAGCAGTACTGGCGCGACAACCGCCTCAACATGATTCACGAAGGCACACATGGCATCCAGGCCATGGATTTGCTTGGTCGCAAGGTGCGCATGATGGAGGGTGCGGGCTTGCGTTTGCTGGGCGAAAAGATCATGGCGTCTGTCGGCCAAGCATCGATCGTGCCGCGCTTGCGGGATCACGCCAACGCGCTCGAAGCCGCGCTCGCTGAGGTGTCGATGGTGACCGAGGCCATTTGGACCTTCGAGGGCGAGGTGGATGCCAATGCGGCGCTCGCGAATGCCGTGCCATACATGCAGGCGTTCGGTCATATGGTGCTGGCCTGGACCTGGCTGGACGTGGCTTTGGCTGTATGCGAACAGGACCCGAATGGTCAATCGCCCGCCAATGAAGGGCGCTTGCGGGCCTGTGACTTCTTCTTCCGATTCGAGTTGCCCAAGATCGAAGCCTGGTTGATCGTGGCGAGAAATCGCGACCAAACCGCCGCGGAGATGCCCGACGAGGCGTTCTGAAACCCCAGCACAGGAGACACTTGCCATGCTCATACACATCATCATGTGGACATTCAAAGAAGAGCACGACGGCGGCACCAAAGCCGAGAACGTCTTGAAGGCCAAGGGCTTGCTCGAGCAATGCGTGGGGTTGGTGCCCGGTCAAGGGCGATTTGAGCCTCGCATTGGGAGCATGCCGGGTTGCACCGCCGACCTGATGCTGTACAGCGAGTTCACCGACGAGGCCGCGCTGAAGGCGTATCAAACCCACCCCACACACGTGGCACTGGCGCCATTTCTCAAGGCTGCGGTATCGGGTCGCATGTGCATGGATTACGTCGAGTGATGGGGGCGTCGTGAGCCACTGTCTTGCGTTGACGGGCGCTTATCCCGCTTGAGACAGGGCACACGCAAAGGGCTCGACACAATGTTTTCATCTGTGCACAGCGTGCACGCCAATTGTTTACTCGGAGAAAATTGATGGCTCATCACGTGATGGATTTGTTTTCACTCAAGGGCAAGACCGCATTGATCACCGGCGGCTCCAGAGGCCTGGGCTTGCAAATGGCGCAAGCGCTGGGTGAGGCTGGCGCGCGCGTGATGTTGTCCGCGCGCAAAGCCGACGAGCTCGAGCACGGCTGCGCGACCCTCAAGGCGCAAGGCATTGATGCCCAATGGATTGCAGCGGACTGTGCGCAAGAGGCCGACATCAACCGCTTCGGAACACATCAAAGATCTCGTAGATCTTCACCAAATCAACGAATGCGTTGTAGACATTTCTGTGCTGAGCAATGCCGAACTGATGCAAATCATGGAAGAAATTGGCCACAAATGTGCCATCAAAACCTTCCT
>JALQVJ010000026.1 GCA_023260355.1 Burkholderiaceae bacterium
GCGGGCACCGGTGGTGACGGTGATGGGTCACGTCGATCACGGCAAAACATCATTGCTGGACTACATTCGCCGCTCCAAGGTGGCGACAGGTGAGGCAGGTGGCATCACACAGCACATCGGCGCGTATCACGTGGAGACACCCCGTGGCATGGTGACCTTCCTCGATACCCCAGGTCACGAGGCCTTCACAGCCATGCGTGCTCGCGGTGCGCAAGCGACCGATATCGTGATCTTGGTTGTGGCTGCGGACGACGGTGTCATGCCGCAAACCAAGGAGGCGATCAAGCATGCCAAGGCTGCAGGGGTTCCCTTGGTTGTCGCGGTGAACAAGATCGACAAGCCCGATGCCAACCCCGATCGCGTGAAGCAGGAACTGGTCGCCGAGGAAGTGGTTCCCGAAGAGTACGGTGGTGATTCGCCCTTTGTGAGCGTTTCAGCCAAGGTCGGTACTGGCGTGGATGATTTGCTGGAGCAGGTGCTCTTGCAAGCTGAAGTGTTGGAACTCAAGGCGCCTGTGCAAGCCAATGCCAAGGGCCTTGTGGTTGAAGCCCGCCTAGACAAAGGCAAAGGACCTGTTGCCACCGTGTTGGTTCAGTCCGGCACGCTGAAGGTCGGCGACGTGGTCTTGGCTGGCCAATGCAGCGGCCGCGTGCGCGCCATGCTGGATGAAGATGGTCGTGCAACCAAAGAAGCTGGCCCGTCTATTCCCGTCGAAATTCAAGGTTTGGGCGAAGTGCCTCAAGCCGGCGACGAATTCATGGTGTTGACCGACGAGCGCCGCGCTCGCGAAATCGCGACCTATCGACAGGGCAAGTTCCGCTCGACCAAGCTGGCGCAGCAGCAAGCGGCCAAGCTGGAGAACATGTTCAGCGACTTGGGATCCGGCGAAGTCAAGACCCTGCCTCTGATTGTGAAGGCCGACGTTCAGGGTTCGCAAGAGGCGCTGTCTGCCTCGCTGCTCAAGTTGTCGACAGACGAAGTCAAGGTCCAAGTGGTGATGGCTGCTGTCGGCGGTATCAGCGAAAGCGATATCAACCTTGCGATCGCTGCCAACGCCGTGGTGATTGGTTTCAACGTGCGCGCCGACGCCGGTGCTCGCAAGGCCGCTGACAACAACGGCATTGACGTGCGCTACTACAACATCATCTATGACGCAGTCGATGACGTGAAGCAGGCCTTGTCAGGCATGCTGACGCCAGACAAAAAAGAGGAAATCATCGGTACGGCCGAAATTCGCCAGATCTTCCGTGTGTCGAAGATTGGTTCGATTGCGGGTTGTATGGTGGTCAACGGCATTGCCAAGCGCGACGCCAAGATTCGTCTGCTGCGCGACAACGTGGTCATCTATACCGGTGAACTGGAGTCCCTCAAGCGCTTCAAGGACGACGTCAAGGAAGTGCGTGAGAACTTTGAATGCGGCTTGAATATCAAGGGCTACAACGACATCGTTGAAGGCGATTTGATTGAGTTCTTCGAAGTGAAGGAAGTTGCCCGAACACTGTGACCATGCGCGGCGCGAGGCTTGATCTTGCGCCGCCCTCCAAGCTATGCGCAAGAAGTCATCAACACCCAATCGCGGTTTCCGTGTCGCCGATCAGATCCAGCGGGATTTGAGCGAGTTGATCGCGCGCGAGTTGAAAGACCCGCGAGTTGGGATGGTGACCTTGCAGTCGGTTGAGGTCACGCCTGACTATGCGCACGCCAAGGTGTTCTTTAGCGTGTTGGTCGGCGATGTGGATGCGACTGAGGAAGCCTTGAACCAAGCGGCTGGGTTTCTGCGCAATGGTCTGTTCAAGCGCCTCCATATCCATACCGTGCCAACTTTGCACTTCGTATTCGATCGCACACCAGAGCGTGCGGCTGATATGAATGCGTTGATTGCCAAAGCCGTCGCCTCCCGCAGCAAAGACACCGAGTAAACATGAACCGTCCCGTCACACGGGGTGGTTCGGTGCGCCGGCGCCCCGTACACGGGGTGATGTTGCTCGACAAACCCCTTGGATATTCATCGACCCAGGCCTTGGCCAAGGTCAAGTGGTTGCTGCGCGCTGAAAAAGCGGGTCACACCGGCACCCTTGATCCATTGGCCACAGGCGTGCTGCCGCTGTGCTTTGGTTCAGCAACCAAATTCAGCCAGACACAGTTGGATGCTGACAAGTCGTACGAGGCCACGTTGGTTTTTGGGCAGACCACATCGACGGGTGACTCGGAAGGGCACGTGGTCCAGTCCCGACCAGTTCCTGCACTTGACCAAGCCTTGCTCGATGGCGTGGCGCACCGTTTCATGGGCCCACAGTCGCAAGTTCCGCCCATGTATTCGGCACTGAAACAAGACGGCAAGCCGCTTTATGAGTACGCGCGCGCAGGAGAAACGCGTGTTCGGGCGGCTCGCGCCATCACCATCCATGCATTGCGCCTGACGCTCGGTGAGGATGGTCAAACGGCCACCCTACAAGTGACGTGCTCCAAGGGCACGTATGTGCGCACGCTGGCTGAAGACATCGGCGAAGCCATCGGCTGTGGCGCACATCTGAGCGCGCTGCGACGCACCGCCACAGGCCATTTTGATCTTGCCCAGTGTCTCACCCTGGACCAACTCGAGCGCTTGTCTGAAGACGAGAGGCTTGATCAATTGCTGGGCGCTGAGAGCTTGCTGCCGACAGAACATGCTGTGACGCTAGGTGAGGCGGATGCAGCAAGATTCCTCACGGGCTTGCGTCGCCGCGGCGCATGGAGTGATCGTGAGTTGGTGGCCGTGTGGGGCGACCAGCCCGCCGCGTTGCTGGGCAGCGCACACATCAAAGCTGGGGAGTTGATTCCAACCCGGCTCCTGTCACCCATAGAAATCCAACAAACCTTGGCGCAAGCCAAGCCAGAAACCCTTTGAACCATTGAAGCTTGAGCAAGAGGACCTTATGAGTACCCCGATTAGAAACATCGCCATCATCGCCCACGTTGACCATGGCAAGACGACCATGGTCGATCAGTTGCTGCGACAGTCTGGCACCTTTGCAGATCACGAAAAAGTGGTCGACACCGTGATGGATAACAACGCGATTGAGCGTGAGCGCGGGATCACGATTCTTGCGAAGAACTGTGCGGTGAGTTGGAACGGGACGCACATCAACATCGTTGATACCCCAGGCCACGCGGACTTCGGCGGTGAGGTCGAGCGCGCGCTCTCAATGGTCGACGGCGTTGTGTTGCTGATTGATGCGCAAGAAGGCCCGATGCCACAAACGCGCTTCGTGACAAAGAAAGCCTTGGCGCTTGGGTTGAAGCCCATCGTCGTCGTCAACAAGGTCGACAAGCCTGGCGCGCGTTGCGATCACGTGGTGAACGCAGCGTTCGATTTGTTTGACAAGCTGGGGGCAACCGACGAGCAGTTGGACTTCCCCGTTGTCTACGCGTCTGGTATCAACGGCTGGACATCGCACCAAGAGGGCACACCTGGTGAGAAGTGGGGCCCCGACATGTCAGCCCTGTTTGACACCATTTTGTCTCATGTGCCCGCGCACCAAGGCAACCCCAACGCGCCGTTGCAAGTTCAGATTTCCGCTTTGGATTTCTCGACCTTTGTTGGTCGCATTGGCGTTGGCCGCGTGAACGCCGGCACGCTCAAGCCCCAAATGGACGTGCTCGTGATGGAAGGGCCAGATGGCAAAACCATCAAAGGGCGCATCAACCAAATCCACAAGTTTCAGGGCTTGGACCGGGTCCAGGTGACCGAAGCTGGGCCAGGCGACATCGTGCTGATCAACGGCATCGCGGACATTGGCATTGGCGTGACCGTGACCGACCCATTGGACCCCCAGCCGTTGCCCATGTTGAAGGTGGATGAACCCACACTGACCATGAACTTCTGCGTGAACACCAGTCCTTTGGCTGGGCGCGAGGGCAAGTTTGTGACCAGCCGCCAAATTTGGGATCGCCTGCAAAAAGAGCTGCAGCACAACATGGCGCTGCGCGTGAACGAAACCGACGAAGAAGGCGTGTTCGAAGTGATGGGTCGCGGCGAATTGCACTTGACCATCCTGTTGGAAAACATGCGGCGCGAAGGCTATGAGCTGGCGGTATCCAAGCCCCGTGTGGTGTTCCAAGACATCGACGGCGTGCGCCACGAACCCATTGAATTGGTGACCGCAGACCTTGAGGAAGAGCACCAAGGCGGGGTGATGCAGGCGCTGGGCGAGCGCAAGGGCGAGCTGGTCAACATGGAGTCCGACGGCCAGGGCCGTGTGCGCCTGGAGTACCGCATTCCTGCACGAGGCCTGATTGGCTTCACCAATGAATTCCTGAACTTGACGCGGGGTTCAGGCTTGATTTCCAACATCTTTGACAGCTACGAGCCCCACAAAGGCGACATTGGCGGCCGCAAAAACGGCGTGCTGATTTCCATGGATGATGGCGAAATCTTCACATATGCGTTGGGCAAGTTGGACGATCGTGGCCGCATGTTCGTGCGCGCAGGCGATCCAGTCTATGAAGGCATGATCGTCGGCATTCACAGCCGTGACAACGATTTGGTCGTGAACGCAACCCGCACCAAGCAGCTGACCAACTTCCGAGTCAGCGGCAAAGAAGACGCCGTCAAAATCACGCCACCCATCGAGTTGTCGCTTGAGTACGGTGTCGAGTTCATTGACGACGACGAGTTGGTGGAGATCACGCCCAAGAGCATTCGCTTGCGCAAGCGTTACTTGAAAGAGCACGAGCGCAAGCGCGCTTCTCGCGAATAAAGGCGCTTTCCCAGAGATCGAAGCTGGGTCCAGGCCGTGCAACGCGAGTTGCGCGGCCTTTGTTCTTTGGGGTGTCACCTCAGAGGCCAAACCGACACGGCAGCCTTGGTACATTGCCATTCACTTGATCCGGGGAGGGCGCCTGCACCCCTGGGTGAGCGACACGATATCGTTTTCTAAAATTGAACGATACCCCTTAACGTTAGCTGTGCAGACATGACCACGCAAGACTTAATCATTGAACAAACAGGCGCCATGGGCCTGATCACATTGAATCGCCCCGGCGCGTTGAACGCGCTGTCGCTGGATATGGTGAGAGGCATCACCCAAGCGCTGCTTCAGTGGCGAGAGGATGCCAGCGTGGCAGCTGTTGCGATCCGTGGAAGCAACAAGCAAGGGCCTTTTGGCCATTTTTGTGCGGGCGGTGATATTCGCTTTTTCCATGAAGCAGCGCTGGCTGGAGACCCGAGGCTTGAAGACTTCTTCACCGAAGAGTACGCGCTCAACCAGCTGATCTTCAGCTATCCCAAACCCTATATCGCGTTCATGGACGGTGTCGTGATGGGCGGTGGTATGGGGATCAGTCAAGGCGGCAGTCTTCGAATCGTGACACCCACGACCAAAATGGCCATGCCGGAGACCAACATTGGGCTGTTCCCCGACGTGGGTGGTGGCCACTTTTTGGGCCGTTGTCCAGGCTCCGTCGGTGAATGGTTGGGCCTAGGCGGCCAAGTCATCGGCGCAGGCGATGCCGTGGCGTTTGGGCTCGCTGATGTCGCCGTTGCTCAGGAATCGGTGGCGCCGATTTGGGATGCCTTGCCTGACTGGGTTAGCGAAGGCAGCGCGGCGCTGGAGCAACGCGTGAGGGCGTTGGGCATTCAGACCCCGACGCCACACGCGGATCACGTGGACACCATCAACGCGATCTACAGTGCCGATACGCTGGCCGATATCGCCCAAAGGTTGCAGGCGGACACCAGTGAATGGGCTCAAACGGCTTGGAACGTGTTTCAGCAGCGCTCGCCCTTGATGATGCACGTGGTGCTGGAGCAGGTCAGGCGCGCACGCGGGATGAGCTTGGAGGATGAATTGCGCATGGAGCGCGATATGGTTCGCCATTGCTTCCACCTGAGGCCAGGCACAGCCAGTGAAACGGTGGAAGGCATCCGCGCACTGGTGATCGACAAAGACAATGCGCCCAAGTGGAACCCGGCGGCGATCGAGGACGTCGACATGGCGGTGGTTCAGGCGTTCTTCCAGAGTCCGTGGCCCAGCGCCGTTCACCCGCTCAAACACTGGCTTTGAAACCACCGGATACCGCCAAGCGGTAGCCGGGCCCGGGCCACGGTCAATGCGCCCGGGGTTTATCAATCAGGGCATCTGTCACGCCTGCGGCCAGCCACATGAAGAGCAGGGCGGTCCACGCGGTGATGGCCATGACCGACCCGCCGGTGATGCCGGCCCCAACGGCACAACCACCAGCCAGCATGCCTCCGAACCCCATCAAAACGGCGCCGATGATGTAACGCGACAGTCCGGTCTCCTGCGTGAAGCTTTGCAACTTGAAGTCGCCAGAGAGCACAGCGGCGAAAAATGAGCCAGCGAACACGCCCATCACGATGCCTATATCAAAAGACATTGGAAAGTTCGGTTCACTGATAACGCCCATCAGCGTGTCTGCTGAAGGTCCGGTGAAACTCACGCTCTTGATGGGCACCACATCAAAAGACCATGAGGCGTGCCACTGCGTGAGAGCCCATCCCAAGGCAATGCTCAACCCCACGCCAATGGCGCCCAATTGCACCCACGCCGACGCCCGGCTTTTGTGGGCCATGCCGATCGCGGCAATCAGGAGCGAAACAGCCAATGCGATGGGGGCCCAATCGGGCAAATACGTGGCAAGGTTGCGGTGGGAGCCATCGACCAGCCACCACCCCGAAATGCCCTCCCGTGCGGGTGACAGAATGCCCCTCAAAGAGGCTTGAGACGCCACGGTGACGATCAAACCCGCAACCAAAGCCCTTTGGTTGCCCGTGGCGGATAACACCAGCAAGCGACTTGCGCAGCCTCTGGCCAAAATCATCCCGATGCCGAACAGCGAGCCACCAATCACTGCGCCCGACATCGACCCTGTGGTCGAAAGCTGGCGAATGCTCGCGGTTTGAAGCCACCCGCTTTGAATCATCCACTGCACCACCAAAAGGGCGGTGGCGAACGTGAACAGCCAAATTGAAAATTTCACGCCCGGAGCCTTGCGCCAAAATTCGACCGTTGCCGCGCGCAGACAAAATTGGCTGCGCTGCGCCACTGCCCCAAAAATGACACCAACGGCGACGCCCAGCAAGACCGAGACCTGTGGGGTGGTGAGCGCGCTGAGCAGTTCTTCCATGGATCAACCCGAAAATAGTACGGGTCAATTTTCAGTGATCAGACGGACGACGGCCTTGATTTCGATCAAGCTGCCGTTGCGCAGCCTGCGATCACGCAGCGCCGGCATGGCGCAAGCTGAGGCTTATCTGCTGCGGCTCTTCATGGCACGCTCGATCTCGAGCTTGCCCTCTCTGTCTTTGACGGTGGCGCGCTTGTCGTACTCCGCTTTGCCCTTGGCCAATGCGATCTCGCATTTCACTCGCCCGTTTTTCCAGTGCAGGTTCAGTGGCACCAGCGTGAAGCCCCGTTGGTCGACCTTGCCAATCAGGCGCTCAATTTCGTCCTTGTGCATCAGCAGTTTTTTGGTCCGTGCAGTGTCAGCACGCACGTGGGTGCTTGCGCTGATGAGCGGATTGATCTGGCAACCTATCAAATAGAGTTCGCCCTCGCGAATCACGATGTAGCCGTCAGTCAACTGCACTTTGCCAGCGCGCAACGCCTTGACTTCCCAGCCCTCGAGTACCATCCCGGCTTCGAAACGATCTTCGATGTGATAGTTGAACAGTGCCTTTTTGTTCTCGGCGATTCGGCTCGGCAAACCTTTGCTTTTCTTGTTTTCTGGGTTGGCTTTGGCCATGGTGTTACAACTCAATATCTAAAATGGACAAACGCCCAAACAGTCATTGTATGAAAGTCATCGAGAAAACGGTTTTACTCACCCACAGCGCCGCACAAATGTACGCATTGGTGACGGACGTGGCGTCCTACCCCGAGTTTTTGCCTTGGTGCACAGACGGTGCAGTGCTGGAAACGCACCCAGACGGTGTGACAGCCAAGTTGGGCATGTCGCTGGCTGGATTGAGCCAAGCCTTTGTCACGCGCAACACCCAAGTACCTAACGAAAGCCTCGACATGCAGTTGGTGGATGGACCCTTCAGTTTGTTGGAGGGGCGCTGGGCCTTTCACGATTTGGGTACCGCCGAAGATCCCGCTTGCCGAGTCGTCTTCAGTTTGCGCTACGACTTCTCCAGCGCCATGTTGGCCCGAGTGGTCGGGCCGGTATTCGACAAGATCGCGGGCACGCTGGTGGACGCGTTTATCAAGCGCGCTGACGCGGTCTACGGGGATGGCAGCTGAATGATCCATATCACCATCATGCACGCCGCCGCAGCACGCCAGACCGCACAGTGGACGGTTGCGCTCGCCGCGCCTTGTTCGCTGGAAGAGGGTCTGCGCACTTGGCTGCAAGATTCCACCACCGAGCCTGCGTGTCGCGAGGCGATTCAAGGTGTCCTGGATGACCAGTTGGCGCCCAGTTTGTGGGGCCGAAGAGTGCCATTGTCCGAGCGTTTGCGCGATGGTGATCGCTTGGAGCTGAGTCGCGCTTTGCTGGTGGACCCGAAAGTCGCCCGCCGCGAGCGCTTCAAGTCGCAGGGCAGCAAGTCGGCCGGCTTGTTTTCCAAGCGCAGGCCTGGAGCCAAGCCAGGCTACTGAAGAGGCATTTGTTGCAAGGCTCTCGTCATAAAGCAGGGTTTGGGTTCGGTACAATCTGCTTTTTGGGAGAAAACCATGCGTGTACAAGGTCTGGCTCTGACCTTTGATGATGTACTTTTGGTGCCGGCATACTCGAACGTACTGCCCAAAGACACCAACCTCGCGACCCAGTTTTCCAGAGGCATTGCCCTCAACTTGCCCCTCGTCTCAGCGGCGATGGACACCGTCACCGAAGCCCGGCTCGCGATTGCCATGGCGCAAGAGGGTGGCATCGGCATTGTTCACAAGAATCTCACCGCTGCTGAGCAAGCCGCCGAGGTTTTGCGCGTCAAGCGCTACGAAAGCGGTGTGCTGCGCGACCCCGTGGTGATCACACCTGAGCACACTGTGCGCCAGGTGATTGCCATGTCTGAAGAGCTTGGTGTGTCTGGTTTCCCGGTCTGCGAGGGCCCCCGCGTGGTGGGTATTGTGACTGGGCGCGATTTGCGCTTTGAGACGCGATTCGACACCAGAGTCCGCGACATCATGACCCCCGCTGAGCGCTTGGTGACCGTGCCCGAGGGCACCACACCTGAGGAGGCCAAGGCATTGCTGAACAAGCACAAGCTCGAACGTTTGTTGGTGGTCAACGGTGCGTTTGAGTTGCGCGGACTGATCACCGTCAAGGACATCACCAAACAATTGAACTTCCCCAATGCGGCGCGTGATAGCGCAGGCCGCTTGCGTGTGGGCGCGGCCGTTGGCGTGGGTGCCGGTACCGAGGAGCGCGTCGAGGCACTGGTCCACGCAGGGGTGGACGCCATCATCGTCGACACGGCACATGGCCACAGCCAAGGCGTGATCGATCGGGTTCGCTGGGTCAAGCAAAACTATCCTCAGGTCGATGTGATCGGGGGCAACATCGCCACGGGCGCTGCAGCGTTGGCGCTCGTTGAAGCCGGCGCGGACGGTGTCAAAGTTGGCATTGGCCCTGGGAGCATCTGCACGACGCGCGTGGTTGCAGGCGTTGGCGTGCCGCAAATCACAGCCATTGACAACGTGGCGACCGCGCTCAAGGGCACGGGTGTGCCGCTGATTGGTGATGGCGGTGTGCGCTTCAGTGGCGATATCGCCAAGGCCATCGCGGCAGGCGCTAGCACCATCATGATGGGATCGATGTTTGCCGGCACCGAAGAGGCGCCCGGCGAGGTGATTCTCTACCAGGGCCGTTCCTACAAGAGCTACCGCGGCATGGGCAGCATTGGCGCCATGAAGCAGGGCAGTGCAGACCGCTACTTCCAAGAAGCCACCAGTGGCAACCCCAACACCGACAAATTGGTGCCCGAGGGCATTGAGGGTCGCGTGCCCTACAAGGGATCTGTGGTCTCCATCGGGTATCAATTGGCGGGCGGTGTGCGGGCGTCGATGGGCTATTGCGGTTGCAGCAGCATCGCTGAGATGCAAGAAAAGGCCGAGTTTGTGCAAATCACTTCCGCAGGTTTCCGCGAGAGCCACGTGCATGACGTGCAGATCACCAAAGAGGCGCCCAATTACCGGGTCGAATAACCACCGCTGACCCTTAAAATCACTGATTTGGTCACGCTTACCCAACGGGCCGCTGGGAAACCCCTTCAGCCCGTTTTCTATTGATGCAACACGACAAAATCCTCATCCTTGATTTCGGCAGCCAAGTCACGCAGCTGATCGCTCGCCGCATTCGCGAAGCCAACGTCTACTGCGAGGTACATCCTTGCGATGTTTCAGATGAATGGGTGCGGGACTTTGCCGCCGATGGCCACCTCAAAGGTGTCGTGTTGAGTGGCAGCCATGCCAGCGTCTACGAAGAAAGCACCGACCGCGCGCCCGACGCGGTTTGGGCGCTGGGAGTACCGGTCCTTGGCATCTGCTACGGCATGCAAACCATGGCGCAGCAGTTGGGGGGCAAAGTCGAGAGTGGTCACACCCGCGAGTTTGGTTACGCTGAGGTGCGTGCCCATGGACACACTCAGTTCTTGGCTGGCATCGAGGATTTCTCCACTGCCGAAGGCCACGGCATGCTG
>JALQVJ010000233.1 GCA_023260355.1 Burkholderiaceae bacterium
AAAGGCAGGCCCGACCACGCGCCCGGGCGTGGCTGTACCACTCAAAGTGGAGCCGTCTGAGCCCCCAAGCGTGATTTGGTACCACTCCTGGCCGTCCTTATCGACGCCCAACACACCAATGTGGCCGCTGTGGTGGTGGCCGCACGAGTTCATGCAACCAGATATGTGCAAGTCAACAGGGCCGAGGTCGTAGAGCTCGTCCAAGTCTTGGAACCGCTCGGCGATGGCTCTTGCAATCGGCAGTGATCGTGCGTTGGCCAAAGCACAAAAGTCACCCCCTGGACAAGCGATCATGTCGGTGAGCAAACCCACATTGGGCTTGGCAAGGCCAAGCTTTCGGGCCTCACGCCACAGCGTTGGCAAGGCTTCGCACGACACCCATGGCAACACCAAGTTTTGCTCGTGGCTGATGCGGGCCTCTCCTGCACTGAAACGCTCGACCAACTGGGCGGAAGCCTCGAGCTGATCGGCTGTGGCGTCGCCAGGCGCGTGCCCCAAGCGCTTGAACGATAGGGTGACCGCGCGCAAATAGGGGTTTTTGTGCGGGTGGACATTGGTGCTGAGCCAGCGCTCAAAACCCTGGTCATCCAAGGCGGCAGCCTCAAGGATGCGGCGCACTTTTTCGGGGGTGCGCAGTTCGGGTTGAGGCAAGGCAGGCGGTTGAAACAGCGCTTGCATGCGCTGCAACTCGGCCACCGTGATGCGGTGGTGGCCGCCATCGTGCCCCACAATGGCGGCGAACTCGCGCTCGACGGCGTCAATGAAGTTTTGGCCTTCCGCTTTCACCAAGATTTTGATGCGGGCCTTGTACGCGTTGTCGCGGCGCCCAAAGGTGTTGTAGGTCCTGAGCACAGCCTCCAGATAGTTCAGCAAGTCATACCAAGGCACAAACGGCGAAATCACGCGGCCAATCAGTGGCGTGCGCCCCATGCCGCCGCCCACTTGCACTTGAAAACCCAATTCGCCATCGCTGTTGTGTGCCAGGCGCAAGCCGATGTCGTGCCAGCCGACCGCGGCGCGGTCCTCTTGCGCGCCGGTGATGGCGACTTTGAACTTGCGGGGCAGGTGCGCGAACTCTGGGTGCAGCGTGCTCCACTGGCGGATCAACTCTGCAAACGGGCGAGGATCGGCCAACTCATCAGGGGCGATGCCCGCCAACACGTCAGAGGTGGTGTTTCGGATGCAGTTGCCGCTGGTTTGGATGCCGTGCATGTTGACACTGGCAAGCAAGTCCATCACATCCGCCGCGCGGTGAAGTGGTATCCAGTTGAACTGCACGTTTTGGCGCGTGGTGAAGTGGGCGCAATGGCTGGGCAGAGCCGTGATGTCGGAGAGACCAGGATCGAAGGGGGTCAAATCGTGTTGGCTCTTGTCGTCGAATTCGCGCGCGATGCGAGCCAGCACGCGCAGCTGTTGGCTGTTGATCTCGCCGTAGGGAACAGCCACGCGCAACATCGGCGCGAAGCGCTGGACGTACCAGCCGTTTTGCAAGCGCAGTGGCTTGAAGGCGTCGTCGCTCAAGGTACCTTTTTGCCAGCGTTCGAGCTGATCCCGAAACTGAGCGGCCCGCAGGCGCACTTGGGTTTGGTCGAATTCGGTATATGTGTACATCAGAAACTTTCCACAGAAGTCAGCGCGCCACCATGGCAGCGCCAACGCCCAACAACACCAGAGACAAACCGGCTTTGGCCAAGACCGGCGGGAACCAAGCCAAGGCTTTGCTGCCAAGCAAGATGCCGGGCAAAGAACCCAGCAACAGCCAGCCCAGCAAATGCCAGT
>JALQVJ010000360.1 GCA_023260355.1 Burkholderiaceae bacterium
GTGTTGGGCGAGTGAGGTGACTGCTTTGCAGGCGTTGGGGTTGATCAGTGATTTAGATGCGATGACCGCTGTCGGCCAAAAGCTGCCGTCAGCAGAACTTTGATCAACGGCCGCTCAGAGTCCAATCGCAATCCTCGGCTGCGATCAGCGTCCAGATCGTCGGCGTCCCAGGGGGCGATATTGCGGATGAAGTCGACGCGTGGCTCTTCCTCGAACCAGCAGCGTGCCTTCACAGCAGCCCATTGCCTGCGCGTGTGCAAGTATCTCCGTCCTCAATCGCCCTGCGGCTTACCGCCGAATTTCAAGACGAAGCTGCCGGCCACCACGGTCAGTGCCAACAGGCAACCGAGATAGGGCATCACGCTTTGCAGAGGGGCTCCCATTTGATTCAGGCGCAATGCAGCCTGCACTCCAGACGTTGTCGGTATCAACCACCGCAGATACTGCAACGGGAGCGGCAACGCTTCTGGCGGCCAGGAAAATCCGGCAAGAAACACCATCGGCAATGTCGAAAAAAGCAGGACTTGAAGGACCCGTTCGCGATCTCTACACCACAGGCCCACAAGTGACCCCAGCGTCACGATGGCCGACACGTACAGGACCAGGAAAACCAGGGAGCCAGCCACGTTGTTAGCGCGAGGGTAACCGTAGAGCCAAAAGACCCATCCGAAATAGAACAGGCCAGACACCAATCCCGGCAACAGGAATGCCAGCCAGCGCCCGATCCAGGCCATTGGACTGGCATAAGCCGCGCCTCGTTCGACCCAGGTCGCCACCAGCATACCCACGCCCATCAGGAGGGTCTGGTGCATGATGAACAAGGCAACGGCAGGAACAATGAAGCTGCTATAGCCTTCTGTAGGGTTGAACAGCGCCATGGCCCGGAAATCCACGGGAGTGCGGCTCTCGCCGGCTTGGCGGGGACTCTGTCCTTTGGCCTCTCGCTGCCTGATCTCAACACCTGCCGAGGCTGCGCCCACGGCCTCAGAAAAGCCGTACTGAACTGCCTTGCTGATGAGGGGATAGGCCCCGTTCGAGACCACGGTCACCATAGCGGGCATTCCCCTGGCAACATGGGCTTTCAGGTCGTCGGGCAGGACCAGATAGCCATCAATCTCACCACGACTCATGGCGGCTTGCGCGGCTCGCTCATCCGCCCCCACTGCCTTGACCTCGATGCGAGGATTGGCAAGTGCCAGACGATGAATCGAGCGTGAAAGCGCCGAGTGATCCTGGTCGACAACCGCCACCGGGATCCGGGTCACGACCTCCGGGCCAAAGAACCAGGGGTAGAAGAAAGCATAGAACAGGGGCGCAGCCACAAAGATCATCAATGCGCCCTTGTCGCGCAAGACGTCCCTCAGCGTTGCGACGAACCCTGACCTCAGCGAAGTGGGATGGTGCGAGGTCATGTCAACGCGCTCCCCAGGTCGATGGCTTGTCGCGAGCCTGGACCAAGCCCAAGGCCGCCAGCCCGAGCAACCCGAGGGTGGCCAGCAGGAATACAGCAGGTGTGGCGGCACTCGCGCCGAAGGTTAAGCCCATCAGCAATTGCTCGGTCTGCAATCGGATGTAGTGGGTGAACGGCATGGAGGTCGCCCACATCCGAGCACTGTCAGGCATCGCACTCAGCGGGAAACTCATACCGCTGAACGCGAATGCCGGGGCGGTCAAAAGCCCCGTGACGGACAACGCAGTGCGCAAGGACTTGGTCAGAGTGGCCGCCGCTGCACCCGCGGCCAGCGATAGCGCCATCAGTAAGGTCATGGCCAAGAAGATCCAGAGAAGGCTCCCAGGGATGTCCCAGCCACGCCCGGTCGTGATGTACCAGAGCGCCGCGGCGCCCACGCTGGTCAGGGTCACCCAGGGAATCGCCAGCTTGCCCAGCAAGGCTGCTCCGACGGCCCGCGGCCCCCCGTGCTGCAGCCACTGCCCCAGCGTCCTGTCCCTGAATTCACGGCCGACCGCCCAAGCCCCAGCCGTCATCGCGAGGATGTGAAGGATGGCGGGGATCGCGGCGGCAGTCAGGTACTTTTCGTAGTTGCCAGACCCGTTGAACAGTGCGATCGATTGGATTTGGATCGGGTTAAAGCTGACCTTGGCCTGTTGGGCCGATTCACCTCGCTTGTTTCGAGCAGACATTTCGATGCCGGCGGCCAGGGTCCCAACCACCGTGCGTACATCCCGCTGCAGCAGACTCGAATGCGTGGCGAACTGAGCGTTGTGACGCAGAATGACCTCCGCCTTTATCCCACGCTTGATGTCTCTCTCGAAGTCCCGGGGGATGTTGATCATCCCGTAGACCCGCACCTCTCTTAGGGCAAGTTGGGCCGTGGACTCGCTGTCGAATTCGTCCACCACTTGCATGCCAGGCGAGGCGTTGAGCATGCGGACCAGTTGTCGCGATAGCGCGGAATGGTCTTCATCCATCACGCCAACAGGCAGATTCCTGGGGATGGCGCTTGAGAATATCCAAACGATCAACACCACGGCCAATACAGGCACCCACGTCACCATCGCCAAGTCCCAGGGACTTTGACCAAGGCGATGGACCTCCCGCCTGGTGCTGTTGAAGAAGTGGCGCATGGTCAATTCACTCGACCAGCACGGACATGCCAGGGCGAACGCCCTCAATCATTTGGGACGGGCGGGCACGCACCTCGAAGGTCTTGATGTCAAAGCCCTGATCGGACCTGGTGGCACGCCACGTGGCGAAATCAGGCAGGACTGCTGCCCGGTAGACCTTGAAGCGAACCTTACGGCCTTTCAGGGCAGGCAAGGTGGCATCGAATTCTTTGCCGACGGCGAACTTGTCGAGTTTGTCTTCGCGCACGTTGAGCACCACCCACTGATCTGCCATGTTGGCAACCGTGACCACGGGGACGCCTTGGGGCGAAATTTCACCCACGCGCCCCAGCACCTTGACGACTTCGCCGGCCACTGGGCTCTTGAGTTCCGTCTCGGCCTTGGCCGCCTGGACTTCAGCTACGACTCCAGCCAATTGACGCGCCTGTGCGGCGGCAGCTTGCTTGTCCTCGGCACGGGCCCCGGCGCGAGCCATCTCGTATTGGGCCTGTGCAGCCAGGGCTTGATCGCGGGCTGTCTTGAAATTGGCTTCGGCCTCGTCGCGCTTTTGCGCAGCGATCAAGCCGTCCCTGGCCAATCCTTCGATCCGCTTGAACGACGCCTGTGCCAGGTCCGCCGCCGCCAATGCGCGCTGCCAGTTCAGACGGGCGATTTCCACCTCCTGGGGGCGGGCGCCATTTTGTGCCTTGGCCGCGGTGGCCTGCGCAGCCTCCTGGGCCGCAGTGGCCTGCGCCAGTT
>JALQVJ010000046.1 GCA_023260355.1 Burkholderiaceae bacterium
GGTTCTGATGAAAAATGCGCGTTGGCCAAAGCCCACGGCGCGGCGCACGTGATCAACTACAACACGCAAGACTTCGTCGCCGAAGTCAAAGAGATCACGGGTGGTCGCGGCGTCAAAGTCGTTTATGACTCTGTGGGCAAAGACACATGGGAGGGCTCGCTCAACTGCTTGCGTCCCTTTGGCTTGATGGCCAGCTTCGGCAACGCCTCTGGCCCGGTTGGCCCATTTGCCCCAGGTGCTCTGGGCCCCAAAGGCTCGCTGTACCTGACGCGCCAAACGCTGTTCACCCACATCTCCAGTCGCGAGGCCACACAGGCGATGGCAAACGACTTGTTTGAAGTGGTTCAAAGCGGCCAGGTGACCATCGAGATCAACCAGCGCTATGCCTTGAAAGATGCGCAAAAAGCCCACGAAGACCTAGAAGGGCGCAAGACCACGGGCTGCACGATCTTCACCGTCTGAGGCCCTGTCTCTCCCCCTGCGAAAAGGGCTGCCCATGGCAGCCCTTTTCTTTCTCTGCGCCGCCCAGCAGCGGGATGCGGCGCTTGTGCTCTCAGCCCGCTGAGGCGTTTTTCACCACGGCGTACCGATCGAGCGTCACCTTGCGTGCCTCGGCGTGGTCGACGATCGGCATGGGATAGTCCTTGCCTAAGGTGATGCCCGCCGATTGCAGTTCCATCGGCTTGGCCAACCAAGGCGCATGGATCGAGGCATCGCTCAAGCTGGCCAGTTGCGGCAAATAGCGTTTGATGAACTTGCCTTGCGGATCAAAGCGCTGGCTTTGCGTGATTGGGTTGAAGATCCGAAAGTACGGTTGCGCATCACACCCACTGGATGCTGCCCATTGCCAGCCGCCGTTGTTGGCAGCCAAGTCAAAGTCCAGCAATTTTTCCGCAAAGTAACGCTCGCCCCAGCGCCAGTCCACGCCCAAATCCTTGGTCAGAAAGCTGGCCACAACCATGCGCAGGCGGTTGTGCATGTACCCACTGCGGTTGAGTTGGTGCATCGCCGCGTCGACCAGCGGATAGCCCGTTTCGCCAGCGCACCACTGGGCAAAGAGCTTCTTGCCGTGCGCAGAGTGGTCCCATTGGATGCGGTCATAGTCGCCCTTGAATGACTGACCGACAACATGCGGGTAGTGCTCAAGGATTTGCATATAGAAGTCACGCCACACCAACTCAGACAGCCAAGTCGCGGCGCCTTCTGATCCTGCCTCGGCACGAGGCCACGCCAAACGCACCAGCTCGCGTATGGACACCGTCCCAAAGCGCAAATGCACGCTCAAATACGACGGTCCCTTGATCGCGGGGAAGTCTCTGGCGTGCCCGTACTTGTCCATGCGCTCAACAAAGTCATCGAGCAAAGCCCGCGCGCCCGACATGCCGGTGCGGATGTGTAGCGCAGCCAAATCGGCTGCCTCGAATCCCATCTCAGCCAGCGAGTGCATGTGCTCGCCCAAGCGAAACCCTGTGGGCAACGCCGCGGGTGCCGGTGCGAAGCGGCTGGCGTATGTGTCCACCGGGTAGGCCTTCGCGTAGAACGGCGTCAAGGTCTTGAGCCACGCCTTTTTGTAGGGCGTGAAGACCGTGAAAGGCCGTCCAGCTTGCGTCAACACCTCATCGCGCTCAAAGATCACGTGGTCTTTGAAGCTGTGCATCATGATGCCCGCGTGCGCCAGTGCGCCCAAGGTCTGGGCATCGCGCGCTTTCGCGCTCGGTTCGAAATCGTGGTTGGTGAACACGGCATCCACACGCAGGTGCTCAGCCAAGCGGGCGATGCTGTCTGCCGCTTGCCCGTGCGCGACCAAGAGTTGCGCGCCGTTGTGGGCTTGAAGCGCGTGCTGCACCTCTTGCAAGCTGGCGTGGATAAAGCTCACGCGGCGGTCATCGCGGGGCAGGGGTGCCAAAATATCGGTATCAAACACAAAGGCGCAATACACCTGCTCACAGGTCTTCAGTGCGTGGTAGAGCGCGGCGTTGTCGTTCAGACGCAGGTCTCGGCGCAGCCATACCAAACCTTTGGCGTAATGATGAGTTGGGCGTGGCGTCATGGTGTGGGGTTGAGCCGTTCTGGCCCTAAAATCGTACTGATGAGTACCGATTCTGCCTCCATTGACCTGACGAATCATTTTTTGATTGCCATGCCCGGGCTGGAGGACGGTTTTTTCGGCGGCAGCGTGGTGTTCCTTTGCGAGCACACCGACAAGGGGGCCTTGGGGCTGGTGATCAACCGGCCCAGTGAACTGGTGCTTCCCGAGTTGCTCGAGCGCATCGACTTGGGCTGCGGTCGCGACGATCTGCAACAGTCCCAAGTCTTCATCGGTGGCCCCTTGCAAACCGAGCGCGGCTTTGTCTTGCACGAGCGCATGGGCAACGGCGACGAATCCGCCTACGCGTCTGCCATGGTGGTCGGCGACGACCTCGAAATGACCACCTCCAAAGACGTCTTGCAGGCCATCTCGGATGGGGCAGGCCCCAAGCGCGTGTTCATCTCATTGGGCTATGCGTCATGGGCACAGGGACAGCTCGAGTCTGAATTGGGCGAGAACAGCTGGCTGACTGTCAAAGCCGACGCGAACATCATTTTCGACACCCCCAGCGACGAGCGTTACCTCAAGGCCATGGCTTTGCTAGGGCTCGAACCGTGGATGCTCAGCCCAGACGCGGGGCATGCCTAGTGGCCGACATCGTGCAGTCTCATCCGCCCACCGCGACCGAACATTTGGCGCAGTGGACGCAATTTTTGGCCTTTGACTTCGGTGAAAAACGCACCGGTGTGGCCGTCGGCAACCGCCTCACCCAAACCGCCACGCCCCAGCCCACCGTCACTGCGGCGGGCGACGGCAAGTGGCTGAGCATCGGGACGCTGATCAAGGAGTGGCAGCCCCATGCGTTGGTGGTTGGCGTGCCGTTTCACCCCGATGGCGCTGCACATGACAATACGGCTCGGGCGCAAAAATTCGCGCGACAACTGCATGGCCGATACGGCTTGCCCGTGTTCGAAGTCGACGAGCGCTACACGACCACCGAGGCGCATGCCTTGGGCGCCAAAGACGCCGATGCGGCGTCTGCCTGTCTGATACTGGAACAGTTTTTGAGGAGTGTCTTGTGAGTCAAACCACCGGTGGAGTCGGCTTTGATGCCGAGGCGTTGTACGCCGTGCTCAAAGAACAATTGACCCAAGCATGGCCGGCGCTTGGCCCCGATGCCCGTCTGGTCGGCATTGCCAGCGGCGGCGCTTGGGTGGCCAAACGCTTGCACCGCGAGTGGGGCTTGGCTGGCGAGCCAGGGGTGATCTCGTCCAGCATGCACCGCGATGACTTCGCCCAACGCGGACTGGCCGCTTCGTCCATGCAAACCCTGTTGCCTTTTGACGTCGACGGCGCCACGGTTGTCTTGGTGGACGATGTCTTGCACACCGGGCGCACCTTGCGCGCGGTGATCAACGAGTTGTTCGACTATGGCCGCCCGGCGAGGGTCGCGTTGGCGGTGCTCGTGGATCGCGGTGAACGCCAATTGCCGGTCGCGGCAGACTGGGTTGCCGAGGTGCGCGAGCTCCCCTCCGACACGGTCTTGAGTTTGAGTCAAACTGACGACGGTCAGTTCACATTTGAGGTGCAAGCAGCATGATCACACGCGGCAACCCACAACTCAATCGCAACGGCGAGTTGATCCACTTGCTTTCCACCGAAGGCTTGGGCAAGGCCAACATCAACCACATCTTGGACACGGCGACCAACTTCGTCAGCGTCAGCGACCGAGACGTCAAGAAAGTCCCGTTGCTGCGCGGCAAGAGTGTCTTCAACCTGTTTTTCGAAAACAGCACCCGCACCCGTACCACATTTGATATCGCGGCGACGCGTTTGTCCGCCGACGTGGTCAACCTAGACATCGCGCGCAGTTCGACCAGCAAGGGCGAGAGCTTGCTCGACACCATTGACAACCTCACCGCGATGGCGGCCGATGTGTTTGTCATGCGGCACAGCGAATCTGGCGCGCCCTATTTGGTCGCGCAACACGTCCCCAAACACGTGCACGTGATCAACGCGGGTGACGGGCGCCACGCGCATCCCACGCAAGCGCTGTTGGACATGTACACCATCCGCCACTTCAAGGGCGACATCCACAACCTCAGCGTGGCCATCGTCGGTGATGTCTTGCACTCTCGTGTCGCGCGCTCCAACATCCACGCGCTCACCACCTTGGGCTGTCCCGATGTGCGCGTGGTGGGTCCCCGCACTTTGGTCCCCAGTGACATGGCCCACATGGGTGCGCGGGTGTGTCACACCCTGGAAGAGGGCATTCGCGACGCCGACGTGGTCATCGCGCTGCGACTGCAAAACGAGCGCATGAGTGGCGCGCTGCTGCCGTCGTCCCAAGAGTATTTCAAGCACTTTGGTCTCACCACTGAACGCATGAAATGGGCCAAATCGGATGCCATCGTCATGCACCCAGGGCCGATCAATCGCGGTGTAGAAATCGACTCCGCGGTGGCCGATGGGCCCCAGGCGGTGATTTTGTCTCAGGTCACATTTGGCATCGCTGTGCGCATGGCTGTGATGTCGATCGTTGCGGGTAACGAAGGGTGAGCACCATGAAATTGTTGATCCAAGGCGGACGAGTGATTGACCCCAACAGCGGTCGCGACGAGACGGCAGACGTGGCCATTGGTGCGGGTCGGATTTTGGCGATCGGCGCCAATGCCAAAGGCTTCGAAGCCGACCGTGTCATTGACGCCAACGGCTGCATCGTGGCACCAGGCTTGATCGACTTGTGTGCGCGGCTGAAAGAGCCGGGCTATGAACACGAAGGCATGCTCGAATCTGAAATGGCCGCCGCTGTGGCGGGGGGCGTCACAGCGCTGGTGTGTCCGCCAGATACCGACCCCGTGCTCGACGAGTCTGGCTTGGTCGACATGCTCAAGTTTCGCGCTGAGCAACTCAACCTCGCTCGCGTCTTTCCATTGGGCGCCATCACCCGCGCCTTGCAAGGCGAAGTCTTGACCGAAATGGCGCAATTGACGGCGTCCGGCTGCGTTGGTTTTTCGCAAGCTGAGACCCCCATCATCAACACACAAGTCTTGCAGCGCGCCATGCAGTACGCCGCAACGTTTGGCTTTGCGCTGTGGTTGCGCCCGCAAGACGCGTGGCTGGGGCGTGGCGTGGCGGCCAGCGGTCCCTTGGCCACGCGCATGGGTCTGGCAGGTGTGCCTGTCGCCGCTGAGCTCATCGCGCTGCACACGATTTTCGCCTTGCAGCGCGGCACGCAAGCGCGCATCCACCTTTGCCGCATCAGCAGCGCGGCAGGTCTCGAGTTGGTGCGCCAAGCCAAGGCGGAGGGCCTGCCCGTGACCTGCGATGTCAGTGTGCACAACCTGCATTTGATCGACGTCGACATGGGTTACTTCGACAGCCGTGCACATCTGCAACCGCCGCTGCGCCAGCAGGTCGACCGCGACGCTTTGAGAGCGGGGTTGCAAGACGGCACGATTGACGCCTTGGTCAGCGACCACAACCCGGTCGAGGCCGACGCCAAAGCACAACCGTTCGCCGAGTCCGAGGCCGGAGCCACAGCTGTGGAATTGTTGCTGGGCCTCTCACTCAAGTGGGCGCAGGACAGCGGCCTTTCGCTGAGCGATGCCCTGCGCGTCGTCACCAGCGGCCCGGCGACCGTGTTGGGACAGGCATTGGGGAGCTTGCAATCGAGCATGGGGCAAATCGTCGAAGGTGGCATTGCCGATCTCTGCATCTTCGAGCATCCGTGGATGGACGGCCTGGCCGTGCGCGCCGAGATCGAGGATCTCCTGTGGCTGCATCCCGATGAGATGGCCATGCGCGACGACCTCGCTCCGCTGCTCGTCACGCGAGTTCTTCCCGCACTCAGTAGCACGAGCACCGCCTCCGAGTGGCGTGACGA
>JALQVJ010000060.1 GCA_023260355.1 Burkholderiaceae bacterium
TGTGCCCTCGTGGATGTAGAGGTAGCCACTCAAGGTCCCAGCCCAAGCGATGCAAGAGTGGGTGGCATTGAGCAGGCGGATCTTGGCCTCTTCGTAGGCATCAACCGAGGTCACCATCTCGGCGCCCACGCGCTCCCAAGCGGGGCGCCCTGCGATGAAACGGTCTTCGATCACCCATTGGATGAACGTCTCGCCCATCAGGGCTGCGCCATCGTCCACGCCGATGGCTGCCTTGACGCGTTCGCGCACGTCAGGCGTGGGGCGCGGAGTGATGCGGTCGACCATGGCATTGGGACTCGTGGTGTGCGTTTGCACCCAGTGCAACAAGTCTTCGTCACCCACGCGCTCAATGAACTCGAGCAAACCCGCGCGAGAGCGATCCCCGTTGTGGCGCAAGTTGTCGCAGTTCATCAGCGTCACAGGTCCCGCTCCCGAGAACATGCGGGCTTTCAAAATGGCAGTCAACGCACCATAAATGGTGGCACCGGGCCGGCCTTGTTTGGCGGCGTCGAGGTCGGCGCGCAAGTCCGCAAAGGTCGCCAGATCGAGGCGGTTTTGGGCATCGAGGTAATAGCCGGCCTCAGTGACGGTGAAAGAGATGATCTTGGTGCTGGCATTGGCGCCCTGTGCAATCAAATCTTTGAGGTCAGGCGTGTAGGGAATGACCTTTTTGATCGACGTGATGCGCTCGTAGTGGTGTTCGCCAGCGGGCGAAATGGTCTCTAGGGTGTAGGCACCATCTTGCGCCACCAATGCAGCAATGGTGTCTGCCATATCGCCGCGAATGTTGCCACCCGCCAGTGCCCAGGTGGTATCACCGGAGGCGCGCAGGGCATGCAAATACACCGCTTGGTGTGCGCGGTGGAACGAGCCAAGGCCGATGTGAAGAATGAAGTTCATGGTGCTTTGATCAAGGGTTTATGGTTTTATTTGGCTGAGACTTCAGAGGTCGAATTGGGTGGGCATCATCACAACATCACGGATGGTCATGCCACGAGGCCGTGTCAGCATGAAGATCACGACCTCGGCGACTTCGGCGGCGTCCAACAGGCTGCCCGACGCCTTTGCTTGCGCGAGCATCTCGGCTGGCCAGTCTGCGAGCAGTGCGGTGATGACTGGCCCCGGGGAGATGGAGCCAACGCGGATGTCGTGCTTGAACACTTGCCGTCGCGTGGTCTGTACAAAGCAGTCGATCGCCCATTTGGAACTGGCGTACACAGGCTCCCAGGGGGTCGGGAAATGCGCCGCCAGTGAGCTGGTGACGATGACGTCGCCGCCACCGTTGTCGCGCATATGGTGCACGGCATCGCGCACGTTCTTCATGACAACGTTGACGTTGAGTTGCAGCATGCGATCGATCGCCTCATGGCTGGCATCCATCAAATCACCGCCAACGTAAAGGCCTGCATTGGCGTGAAAGATATCGACCTTGGCCACGTGCTTGAGAATTTCCGAGAACAACTGCTGGCACTGCGCGGTGTCCAAGAGGTCGACTTGCACTGTACTGATTTGATCACCATGCAGTGCTTTGAGTCGATTCAGCGCACTGGCATCGCGATCTGCGATCAGGACGTGTGCGCCCTGTGCCATCAGGGCTTGGGCACTGGCCAGACCAATGCCAGAGGCCCCGCCTGTGACAACCGCTGTTTTTCCTTGGAGAGATAGTGCCATGTTCTGTGATGGATGGTTGGGTAGTTAGGCAGCAACGACTCGCCCCTTGGCATCAAACCAATGGGCCTGAGAGGCGTCGATGGACACGCTGACCGCGTCGCCCATGTGAAGAGATGTGCGTTCGGCTTGGCGTGACACCAACTGCGCGCCTTCGTGCGTCGTGACGTAGATGAGGGTTTCGGCACCGAGCGCCTCGATCAACTCCACACGGCCCGCCGCATCCGCCGTGACTTCGCTGATGCGCACGTTCTCCGGGCGCAAGCCAATCGATCCACCCACCGCGGCGGCGGGAGCGGCTTGTCGCACGGATAGCGGCAACTGATCCAGGTTGACCACGTTCATCTGCGGCGTGCCGATGAATTGCGCCACAAATTGGTTGGCGGGCTTGTCGTACAACTCTAGGGGCGTGCCCACTTGCTCAATCACGCCGTCGCGCAAGACGACAACCCGATCAGCCAAGGTCATGGCCTCGACTTGGTCGTGTGTGACATAAATGGTGGTGGCGCCCAAGTCGCGGTGCAGCTTGGCGATTTCGACGCGGGTCTGGCCGCGCAGCGCAGCGTCTAGGTTAGAGAGCGGCTCGTCAAACAAAAACACTTTTGGCGCGCGCACAATCGCGCGGCCAATGGCCACCCGCTGGCGCTGGCCGCCGGAGAGCTCTTTGGGCGTGCGCTGCAAGTAGGGTGTGAGGTTCAAGATATCGGCGGCGCGCGTGACCTTTTCTTGGATCTCAGCTTTGGGCACATTCGCCAGTTTGAGCGCAAAGCTCATGTTGTCGTACACGCTCATGTGTGGATACAGGGCATAGCTTTGGAACACCATGGCCAAGTCGCGTTTGCTGGAGGGCTCATGGGTGATGTCGCGGCCATCCAAGGAAAGCTGGCCACCGTCGATGTGCTCGAGGCCCGCAATCAAGCGCAGCAGCGTGGACTTGCCACAGCCAGAGGGTCCAACAAAGACGATGAACTCGCCTTGTTCGATGGCCAGGTCAATGCCCTTGATGGCGCGCAAGTCGCCAAAGAATTTCTCGATGCCTTGAAGGTTGAGGTATGACATGAATATGAATCCTGTGTTTGTCGCGTTCGCGTGTTACTTCACTGCGCCGAAAGTGAGGCCTTGAACCAATTGCTTTTGGCTGAACCAGCCAAACACCACGATGGGGGCAATCGCCATGAGCGAGGCCGCCGAGAGCTTGGACCAGAACAAGCCCTCAGGGCTGGAGTAGCTGGCAATCAAAGCTGCCAAAGTGCCCGCCTTGGCCGCCGAAAGGTTGAGCGCCCAAAACGCCTCATTCCAAGCCAGCACCAAGCACAGCAAGCCTGTGGAGGCGATCGTGCCCATGCCCAAGGGCAAAAGCACTTGGCGAAACTCTTGCCACAAGGTGGCGCCGTCCATGCGGGCTGCCTCCAAGATTTCGTTTGGGATTTCTTTCAGACCCGAATACAGCATCCACACCATGATGGGGAGATTGGAGAGCGTGAAGATGATGATCAGTCCCAGCTGGGTATCCAGCAACGCCGTCTTTTGTGCCAAGACATAGATGGGTACCAA
>JALQVJ010000095.1 GCA_023260355.1 Burkholderiaceae bacterium
TCTGGCAATGCCTACCGGGGCATGGTCGGGGTCAAGCTGAACGCCCTGGGCGTTTCAATTGAGGAGTGACGTGATGTCCATCAAAACGCTGATCGCCAGCGCTTTGGCCGTGATCTTGGCCGCGTGTGCGTCGGGCCCTGAGCGGCCCCGGCCTACGCCGCTGACTGAGCTTGCCCCCTCATCGGTACTGGTGCAGTTGGCATGGCGCGCTGAGTTGGGTGATTCGGTTGGCGCGCTGCGCGCCCGCGCGGCAAGTGGGCTACTGGCTGCGGCGACCTTGAAAGGTTCAGTACAAGTCAGAGACGTTGGGACGGGTCGGATTGTTTGGGAGGCTGCAGTGCCCAAAGGCATTTCCGCCGGCGTCGGTTTTGACGGTCAACGTGTGGCGGTGATTGACTCGGACAATCAACTCACAGCCATTGAAAAAGGACAAATCGTATGGCGCCAGCGTTTGAACGCGCGGTCGTTCACGCCCCCCTTCGTGGCGGGTGGTCGCGTGTTTGTGGCGACGGCCAATCGAGAGATCCAGGCATTCGATGCAGAGAATGGCGCCCAGATCTGGACCTACAGCTACACCGGCGAGCCATTGGTACTCGAGGCGCCGACCGTGTTGGGTGCCTTGGGCGCTGATTTGGTCGTGGGCTTAGCAGAGAACTTGGTGGCCATCCGTCCCGATGATGGAAAGGCCTTTTGGTCGGCTGCATTGGCGCGTCCGCGTGGCGCCAACGAGATCGAGCGACTGAGTGATGTCGTGGCCGGTGCACACGCGTCCAATGGGTTGCTCTGCGGCCGGGCCTTTCAATCCAGCGTGACTTGCATCTCGATGCAAACCGGTTCGCGTGCATGGTCACAAGAAGACGATGGCGCCGCTGGCATCTCAGGCGACGACGAGCGTATTTTTGCGAGCGATCGCAGCGGCGTGCTCAAGGCGTGGCGCCTGTCTGATGGCTCGCCGCTGTGGCGACAAGAGGCCCTGCGCTTTCGAGGGCTCACTGGCACGACGCCTTTGGGGCGAACCTTTGCGGTTGGCGATGCACAAGGCTTTGTCCATTGGATTGCAAAAGACAGCGGCAAACTTTTGGCCCGCATGGCAACTGACGGATCTGCGATCAGCGCGCCCCCCTTATTGGTCAACGACACGTTGATCGCCCTCACTGCAAACGGCGGTGTTTTTGCTTGGCAGCCCAAATGATTCCTGTGATCGCCCTGGTGGGGCGCCCCAATGTCGGGAAGTCCACCTTATTCAACCGGCTGACCAAATCCCGCGACGCGATCGTGGCAGATTTTGCTGGACTCACGCGAGATCGCCATTACGGCAAAGGCCGCTTGGGTGCGCGTGAATACCTCGTGATTGACACCGGTGGCTTTGAGCCCGAGGCCGATCAAGGTATCTACTTCGAGATGGCCAAGCAGACCCGCCAGGCTGTGATTGAGTCTGACGTCGTGGTGTTTGTGGTGGATGCTCGCGCTGGCCTGAGTGCGCAAGACCATGACATCGCCAATTACCTCAGGCGCCTGGGCAAACCAACGGTCTTGATCGCCAACAAGGCCGAGGGCATGCAACAAGGCTTGCAGTTGACCGAGTTTTACGAGCTCGGTCTTGGCGAGGTGATGCCCGTGTCTGCTGCGCATGGTCAGGGCGTGCGTTCGCTACTCGAAACCGCGCTCGAGGCATTGGACTGGCCGGAAGAAGATGAGGACGAAGCCGGGGGTGATGAAAATCGGCCCATCAAATTGGCGGTTGCGGGGCGCCCCAATGTGGGCAAATCCACACTGATCAATGCATGGCTGGGCGAGGAGCGGTTGGTTGCGTTCGATATGCCGGGGACGACGCGCGATGCGATTTCTGTGCCCTTTGAGCGAGATGGACAGCATTTTGAGTTGATCGACACCGCGGGCTTGCGCCGCAAGGGCAAGGTGTTTGAAGCGATTGAAAAGTTCTCTGTCGTCAAAACGTTGCAAGCGATCGAAAATGCAAACGTCGTGTTATTGCTATTGGATGCAACGCAAGGGATCACCGACCAAGATGCGCACATTGCAGGCTTCATTGTCGAGAGTGGCCGAGCCCTAACTATCGCGGTCAACAAGTGGGACGCGGTGGACTCGTATCAGCGTGAACTGATTGAGCGATCCATTGCGCAAAGGTTGCCGTTTTTGAAATTTGCCAAGGTGCACACCATCTCGGCCAAGAAGCGTCAGGGCTTGGCGCCGGTTTGGAAATCGATTGCCGCAGCCCACCAGGCCGCGACGCGCAAGCTCCCAACCCCTCAGTTGACGCGCATTTTGCTCGAGGCGGTGCAATACCAAGCGCCCAAGCGCTCTGGCATGTTCCGGCCGAAACTGCGTTACGCCCATCAAGGTGGCATGAATCCACCCGTCGTCGTGGTTCACGGCAATTCGTTAGAGCACGTCACCGATGCTTACAAGCGCTACCTTGAGGGGCGAATCAGAGCGGTCTTTGACTTGACTGGTACGCCGCTCCGTATTGAGATGAAGACCAGCCACAATCCCTATTCAGATTGAAGCAGGCCGACTCGCCTGTGTTATCTTAGAGTCCTCATTTCAGCATCAACGAACACGGAACCATATCGTGAGCAACAACAAAGCCCAAGTGCTACAAGACCCCTACCTCAACTTGCTGCGCAAAGAGCACGTGCCAGTTTCTATTTATTTGGTCAATGGCATCAAGCTCCAGGGCCAGATTGAGTCGTTTGACCCCTACGTTGTTTTGCTGCGCAATACCGTCACGCAAATGGTGTACAAGCACGCGATCTCCACCATCGTCCCGGGACGCGCTGTGCAATTTGTAGCCCCTGGCACCGAAGGTGAGCAGTAAGCCAGCTCTCATTTTGTTGTGAGTGTCGGCGCGGTACCTGTGTCCCCTAACAACTTGCCAGTCGCCATTCTGATTGGCGTTGATTTTGGCGAACCCCATTTCGACAGCGATCTGGCCGAACTGGGTTTGCTGGCGCAAACC
>JALQVJ010000122.1 GCA_023260355.1 Burkholderiaceae bacterium
GTCTTGGATACATAAGGCTTCGAGTGCCAACGAACGCAACTGCATGGTTCGTATTGTAGGCAGGCTGGGGTCGCCGAGCGGGTCCTTGTCGCCCAATGTGCGCTCGGGCGCGCGCGAGATATGGCAAGATTGGGCACTGACCGAAACCCCACACTGGGGGCGCGCCGCAGCAGTGCCCGCCATCGATTCAATGCAGGAGAACCCCATGGCTATCTATCAACTGGACGACGATGCCCCCCAAATTCACCCCAGCGCATGGGTCGCTGAAGAGGCCCAAGTGATGGGCAATGTCAGCTTGGCCGAGGGCAGCAGTGTGTGGTTCAACGCGGTCCTGCGCGGTGACACCGAACGCATAGAAATCGGCAAGGACAGCAACGTCCAAGACGGCGCGGTTTTGCACGCCGATCACGGTTTGCCGCTCGTCGTGGGGGATCGGGTCACGGTCGGGCATCAAGTGATGCTGCATGGTTGCACGATCGGCGATGAGTCCCTGATCGGGATCGGCGCCGTGGTGCTCAACGGCGCGAAGATCGGCAAGAACTGTTTGGTTGGCGCCGGTTCGTTGGTCACCGAGGGCAAGTCCTTTCCCGATGGTTCGATGATCATGGGCGTTCCTGCCAAAGTGGTGCGCGAGCTGACGCCAGAACAAATCGAGGGGTTGCGCCAGAGCGCCAAGCATTACGCTCAAAATAGTGTGCGTTTTCAAAAGGGGCTCAAGCGCATCGACGTCCCAGCCTGACCGTCGAATCGGCGACAATACAGGGCCCTGACCGAGCAACGGCAGGGCCTTTTTTGTGGATGAATTGCGAGGAAATCAGCCGTGTCAGAGCTGCACAAGTTTGTTTTTGAAGGAATGCCGGTCCGCGGCGCAATCGTGCGCTTGGACGATGCCTGGCAGCAGATGTTGGCAGTGCGAGCTCAGGGAGGCGCATACCCAGAGGCCGTCTCGCACATGCTCGGTGAGATGAGTGCGGCAGCGCTGTTGATGCAGTCCAACATCAAATTCAACGGCGCACTGATTTTCCAAGTCTCCGGTGATGGTCCTGTGCCGCTGGCAGTGGCCGAGGTCTATCCCGATTTCAGGGTGAGAGCGACGGCAAAAGTACAGGGCGATGTGGGGGAACACGCCAAGTTGAACGCGTTGGTCAACGTGCATGGTCAAGGCCGGTGTGCGATCACGCTCGATCCACAAGATCGCCAACCAGGGCAGCAGCCGTACCAGGGCGTCGTGCCATTGAGCAACGATGACGACGAGGCGTTTGAGCGCATCGGCGAGGCACTGGAGTACTACATGCGCCAAAGCGAACAACTGGACACCTGCTTGGTGCTGGCCGCCAATAGCCAAGTCGCGGCTGGTATTTTGTTGCAGCGCATGCCCCTGACTGGACAGGATAATTTGGCAGGTCAATCCGCCGTCAGCGCCGAAGAAGACCGCATCGGCGGCAGTGAAGACTTTGAGCGCCTTGCGATGTTGACGCGCAGCATGACGCCCGAGGAGTTGCTGTCGCTGGATGTCGAGACGGTGCTGCACCGGTTGTACTGGGACGAGCCGTTGGCGAGGATGGTCCCAACCACCGGAACCAACACCCCCCGTTTCTCATGTACATGTTCACGTGAACGTGTGTCAGGGATGCTGCGCAATTTGGGCGTTGAAGAAGTCGAATCCGTCATCGCTGAGCAAGGCTCGGTGTCTGTCGGGTGTGAATTTTGCGGCGCGCAGTATGTGTTCGATCCCATCGATGCGGCGGCACTGTTTTTGCCCAACGCGCACGACGGCGCTGGCTCCAGCGATCAGCCCAATTGAGCTGACGGTTGCACGGCAGCTCTCTAGCTGGGCACTGGCATCGCTGATCCCATCCATCCGTCACACATTGGCCATAGTTGGTGAGCGCAGACGCGGCGCATCGAATTAAGATGCGCACACATCAATCGATAGGAGCTGAGGATGCGTTTGTTGCTGGCGTTGTTGTTGCCGTGGGTGCAGTTTTTTACGATCGGTCGTCCGTTTGCCGGGATCTTTTGCCTGATTCTGCAGCTGACGTTGATTGGTTGGATTCCAGCTGCCATTTGGTCGGTGTACGCACTGAGCCAATACAAGACCGATCGCAAGATCGCTGAGGCGCTGGGTCGCACCGACTGAGATCGGACGAGCGCCTACTGCCCCAAGGCTTGGTTGAATAGGGCCAACTCACACTCGGGGTCTGCGCAGCACTCACATGCGGCCCGCCAATGCTTGCGGGTCAACGCGTGTTCGGCCTTGGCGTTGCTTTGCCGCGCCTTGAGTGCGGCCTGAATGGCGCGCCACGCGGCTTGCGTGCGCTGCTCATCTTGCCCATAAATCACCACGAATGGCAGGTGCCGGCGCTGCATTTCATCGCGGAGCAGAACGTCCACTGCCTGCTGATGCCGTGGGCCATCCCGTTGCCCTTCATCTGCTTGCCAAGGCAAGTCCAAGCCCATCAGCAGTCGCAAGTCGGCGGTAGACTCGAAACTTGCAGCCAGGTCCCATAGGCTTTGATCGCCGAAGTAATGGGCGCTGTATGCGGCGGTCATCATGGGCGAGGTATCGGCCAGAACCCAGTGGATGGCGTCAGCGCCGTGGCTCTGACGCAAACACGCCTGCGCAATCGCACGCTCCTGTGCTCGCGCCAAACTCAATTGTTCTTCCATGCGCGGCGTCCTGCCGTGTTGAGCCACCCAGTCCCTCAGCGTCTCTGGTACGGTGGTTACAGCGCATTTATGCGCCTGCAAACGCTGTTCAAGCGCGCTCAAGAGCGTGGTTTTGCCAGTGCTTTCGGCACCGAGGATGTGCACGCGAAACAGGGTGGATTTCTGTTTTGGCTGAGGCGCGATCGGTGTCATGCCTGAGTCGCTGCGATGCACGCCTCAAGGCGCATTGGTGCGTGCCTGGGGCGCGTTCGGGGTGTCGGCATATTGGATGAATACTTCATTGGGCTTGACCATGCCCAGTTCACGCCTGGCCTGCGCCTCAACGACCTCAAGGCCGGTTTGTAAATCCCGAATTTCGTTGGCGATTTGCGCATTGCGCTGCGCAGCACTCTCGTTGCTTTGGTTCAGCGAGGACTGCGTCCGTTGCAGTGACCACACGTCGGGCAGACTACCCCGTCCGAACCAAAGCTGGGCTTGCAATATGAAAAGCAACAGCGCCAGCAGGGCAGGGATGAGGTAGCGCCTCATGAGCGGCATGCAGTCAGTGGGTCACTGGGAATGGCATCGATCAGCGCAGGTTATAAAACGCCGCGCGTCCAGGATAGATGGCCACGTCGCCAAGGTCCTCTTCGATGCGCAGCAGCTGGTTGTACTTGGCCATGCGGTCGCTGCGTGACAAAGAGCCGGTCTTGATCTGACCTGCGTTGGTGCCCACCGCAATGTCTGCGATCGTGCTGTCTTCCGTTTCGCCAGAGCGGTGGCTGATCACAGCGGTGTAGCCTGCGACCTTCGCCATTTCGATCGCAGCGAAGGTTTCGGTCAGCGTCCCGATTTGGTTGATCTTGATCAGGATCGAGTTGGCGATCTTTTTGTCGATGCCTTCTTTGAGGATCTTGGTATTCGTCACGAACAGGTCGTCGCCCACCAACTGGACTTTTTTGCCCAGTCGCTCGGTCAGCAACTTCCAGCCGTCCCAGTCGCCTTCGGACATCGCATCTTCGATACTGATGATGGGGTATTTGTCGACCCAGGTGGCCAGCATATCGGTCCAAGCGGCAGCGTCCAGTGCCAGACCGCCTTCGCCTTCCAGCACATACTTGCCGTCTTTATAAAATTCGCTTGCCGCGCAGTCCAAGCCCAGCGCGATTTGCTCACCGGCGGTGTAGCCAGCTGCCTCGATGGCTTGCAAGATGAGTTGAATGGCTGCCTCGTGGCTTTCGACGTTGGGCGCAAATCCACCCTCGTCGCCCACTGCCACGCTCATGCCCTTGTCGTGGATGATCTTTTTGAGGGCATGGAAGGTCTCAGCACCCCAGCGCAATGCTTCGCGGAACGAAGGCGCTCCGATGGGGATGATCATCAGCTCTTGCAAATCCAAGTTGTTGTTGGCGTGTGCGCCACCGTTGACCACGTTCATCATGGGCACCGGCAACTGGTAGCCGCTCATGCCGCCGAAGTAGCGGTACAAGGGCAGACCGGCCTCTTCAGCAGCCGCACGGGCCACAGCCATCGATACGGCCAGCATGGCGTTGGCACCCAAGCGGCTCTTGTTTTCAGTGCCGTCCAATTCGATCAGAGTGCGATCCAAAAAGCCTTGCTCCGAGGCGTCGAGGCCGAGCACGGCTTCAGAGATCTCGGTGTTGATGTGTTCGACCGCCTTCAGAACGCCTTTGCCCAAATAGCGGCCTTTGTCGCCGTCGCGCAGCTCAATGGCTTCGCGCGAGCCGGTCGATGCGCCTGATGGCACAGCTGCCCGGCCCATCACGCCAGATTCCAGGAGAACGTCACATTCCACCGTGGGGTTGCCACGAGAGTCCAACACTTCACGGCCAACGATATCTACGATTGCACTCATTTGCTTTCCTCTTTCCTCAATTGAATTCGAATCCAAGTCCAACACGCCAGCCAAGTGAGCGCGCCCACCGACATGGCTAAAAATAGGGCGACCCAGCTGTCTGGAGTCCCGGCGCCGCCATTCAGGGCGCCTACGCTGGTCCACGTCAAAGCACCCATCAAAACAGGTGGCAGCACCATGGTTGCCGTGGCTTTGACATAGTTCATAGGCCTTCAATCAAGACCATGCGCATGATGGCCGCCCCGGCACGGGCCGATTTGGCTTTGCCATACGTCTCCGATTGGTAAAACGCTTGGGCAGCAGCTTTGTCTTTGAAACCCAAGATCACGACCCGGTCTGGCACCCAATCGCCTTCGAGCACCTCGGTCGCACCGCCGCGCACCAAGACTTGTGCCCCATGCTCTTGCATCGCTTGGCTCGACCAACGCTTGTACTCCTCGTACTGATCGGGATTGGTGACGGTGACGTTGGCGAACAGGTAGGTGGTCATGCGGTTGCTTAGTTCACTGGAAATCGTTTTCCAAGAAGGGGTGGCGCTTCACCACCCGATCGAGCTCAAGCAGGGTGCTGAGCAGCGCTTTCATATGGCGCAGCGGCACCGCGTTGGGGCCGTCGCTCATGGCATGGGCGGGATCGGGGTGGGTTTCCATGAATACCCCCGCGACTCCAACCGCGACCGCCGCGCGGGCGAGGACCGGCACGAACTCGCGCTGCCCGCCCGACGACGTGCCTTGCCCGCCCGGCAGCTGCA